>CAZGIU010000001.1:0-37263 GCA_964526535.1 uncultured Candidatus Saccharibacteria bacterium
ATTGGTCGGAGTGGTGGGACTCGAACCCACGACCCCCGCGTCCCAAACGCGGTGCGCTAGCCAACTGCGCTACACTCCGTCGTCGGAATACACTTCAGGATAGATATTAGCTATAAACAAATATCTTAAACTTGCGTGATTCCTCCTCTTCGCAAAAAATATTTATTTTTTACGATAAATTCTCTTTATAACCCTTTAAGCGCCTTTGGTTATTTTCTAACTAACTTTTTCAAGGCCACTGAAGCTCTAAAACGAGGGACTTTCATTGAAGGAATTTTAATTAATTCGCCAGATTGAGGATCTCGTGCTCTTCTTGAAGCCCATTTAGCTACATCAAAAACGCCTAAACCAGAAACCATAACTCTTTCACCTCTTTGTAGGGTTTCAGTTACTACCTGAGAAACCGAATCCATAACAGAATTAACGGCAGATTTTGAAAGACCAGATCTTGAAGCTACAGCCTCTAATAATTCTTCTTTTGTCATATTTGCACCCTCCAAATTAACTTAATTTTATTATATCAAACTAAACAATTTTTTCAATTTTGTCGAATTTGAGGGCTTTTCCTTTACTGTCTAATTCAACCAAAATAGCATTAAAAAATGAGGGTCCCATTGGTGCTATTTCATATTTAGCAGGAATATCTCTTAAAATTCTTTCCTGAGAAACATCTTTTCTCATACCAATAATAGAATCAACCGGACCAATCATGCCAATATCGGTTACATAGAAAGTTCCCTGATCTAAAATCCTTAAATCTGAGGTTGGAACATGGGTATGAGTTCCAAAAACAATACTTACTCGCCCATTAAGATAGTCGCCTATCAAAACTTTTTCTGAAGTTGTTTCTGCGTGCATATCAACTATGATAATATCAGCCTTTTCTTTTTTAAGAATCTGATCAACTTTTATAAAAGGATCATCAACTTCTTTATTTATAAAAGCTTTACCTAAAAGATTAATTATCAAAAATTTTTTACCTTTAACTTTGAGGGTTTTATATTCCTTACCAGGAGTATCCTCTGGAAAATTAGCTGGCCTTACAATAACTTCTCTTGGGTTATCTAAAATTTTATCAATACCCGGCTTAGAAAAAACATGGTTGCCGGTAGTAAAAAAATTTACACCAACAGCTTTAAGCTCTTTTACTTTTTTTTCAGAGACACCCTTGCCACCGGCTAGATGCTCTCCATTGGCTATCACAAAATCAGGAGAATGTTCTTTTAACAGGGTAGGTAGAACTTCTTTAACTTTGGTTCTGCCGGGACGCCCAATTATCTCGCCTAAAATAAGAATTTTTATTTTATTTAGCAAAGTCGGCAAATCGCCTTTCTCTTATTACATTAACCTTTATTTGACCCGGATATTTTAAATCTTCCTCAATTTTTCTGGCGATTTTATGAGAAAGTTTTTCAGCTTGAAGATCATCTATTTCTTCTGGTTTAACAATAATTCTAACTTCACGTCCTGCTTGGATAGCAAAACTTTTTTCTACTCCATCAAATGAATCGGCAATATTTTCTAATTCAGTTAAACGTTTAATATAGGCTTCCATACTTTCACGGCGAGCTCCAGGTCGAGCCCCGGAAATAGCATCCGCCACTTTCACAATAATAGCTTCAACGGTTTTAGGCTCAACCTCCTCGTGATGGGCCTCAACAGTATGAATAATTTCAGACGCAATTCCATATTTTTTTAGAATATCACCAGAAATAGCAGCATGAGTGCCTGATACCTCATGATCTACGGCCTTACCAATGTCATGAAACAGGGCTCCCTTTTTAACTACCTCTACATTAGCACCTAATTCTTGAGCCAACAGTGCGGCTAAATGAGCCACTTCAATAGAATGTTTTAAAACATTCTGGCCATAGCTAGTTCTAAAAAAGAGCCTACCTAAAATTTTAATCAAATCTGAAGGCAAACCAGCTACTCCAACCTCATAAACAGCCTGTTCGCCGACTTCTTTCATTTTCTCACCAATATCATGCTTAGCTTTTTCAACCGCTTGTTCAATTCTAGATGGATTAATCCTCCCATCAGCCATCATTCGCTCCAAGGCCACTCTGGCAACCTGTCGACGAACAGGATCAAAACCAGAAATAACAATTGTTTCAGGAGTATCATCTACAATAATGTCGCAACCTGTGGCCTCTTCAATGGCTCTAATGTTGCGACCCTCTCGACCAATTACTCGGCCCTTCATTTCATCATTTGGCAAAGAGATAGTAGTAGCTATTAAATCAGAAGAATGATCAACTGCTACTCTTTCAACTGCTCTAGTTAAAATCTCTCTGGCTTTTTTGTCTGCCTCCTCTTTGGTTTCTTTTTCGATATCCTTAATTTTTTTAAGAATTTCATCTTTATATTCTTTTTCTGTTAAATCTAAGAGAATATTTTTAGCCTCTTCTTTATTCAACTTGGCAATTTTTTCAAGTTTTTCTTCTTGTTTTTGACGAAGCTTTAAAAGTTCTGCTTTAGTATTTTCAATTTCTTTTTCTTGATTTTTATATTCTAAATGCCTTTTATCAAGTTCTTCTATTTTTTTATCTATATTTTCTTGTCTTTTGGTTAATTTTTCCTCCATTTCTGAAATCTGAGTCCTACGTTCTTTTTCTTCTTTTTTAAGCTCCTCTTTTTCCTTTAAAGCTTCGTCTTTAGCCTGAATTAAAATCTCTTTTGATTTTTCCTGAGCATCCTGAAGAAGTTTTTTGGCCCGACCTTCCGCATTTTGAGTTACATTTTTAGTTTGATAACCTTTAACAAGATAACCCAAACCTAAAGAAATCGGCACTGCTATGGCAATTCCAATTAAAAGTTCCATAAAATCCTCTCTTTCCTTTTAAAGAGAAGATCAACGCCAAAATAACTGGCTTAAATCAGTTTTATATTTTGCCTCTTTTAAGCAAATATGTCGATGAAAATGATTTTCTGTTTGTTATTTTCAACTTTAACCCGCGTGATCTTCTTTATTTCAAATTAATTAAGTTTTATATTTAAAGATTACTAGAAAATTGTTTTTTTGTCAAATAAATATACAAAAAATAACTAAAATAACATTCTAACATTCTATAGAATGTTAGAATGTTATTTTTAATATTTGATATAACCAGAAAACTGGTTACTCATTTAGAATTTTTTGGCTTGGTAATATTTGGTTCTTTGCCATAAAACGGTAAAACTATCTCTTTAAAATCTTTTTTTGATATTTTTTTTCTAATTATATTTTCTAGATTATTCTCTTGATTTTGAGCAATTTCGATAATAGGTATTTTTAACAAATAAGCCATAGTATTAATTGTTACAATGCCAATTCTTAAAGAAGTAAAACCACCCGGACCTTTAAAAACTGATAAATGAGTTAAATCCCCAAATTCAATCTTATTTTTCTTTAAAAAGCTATCTATTTTTTCGGATAAATTATCAACCAAATCATTATTTTGTTCAAACTCAATAAATTTTGATTTATCGCTAGAAACTAAACCCATTTTTACGATTTTATTGGCTGTATTTAAATATAGAACTTTCATTTTATTATTATCTTTCTGCTTTTTTCATCTATAAAATCAAACTCAATAAACTTAGTTCTCTTGGGCAAAAAACTTTTTATATTATTAGCCCACTCAATAACAGAGATTCCGCTAAAATCATCAAAAATCTCAGAAAGGCCAAGGTTTTGCGCTTCTTTTTCATTCTCTATCCGATACATATCCATATGATAAAGTTTTTTTAAGCCATTTATCTTAATATTATATTCTTTGATTAAATTAAAGGTTGGACTCTGAACTTCTTCTTTAATTTTAAAATAAGAAGCTATTCCTTTAACAAAAGTTGTCTTGCCTCCGCCTAAATCACCGATTAAAGCTAAAACATCACCACCTAATAAATTTTGGGCAACTTCCTTAGCCACTTTTTGAGTATTTTCTTCTGATTTAGAGGTTATGATCTTCATAGTCTTTTTTAGATTTTAACCCGTAAAGATAAATTAGAAAAGCAGAGGAAATAATAATTAAGATTAGACCTAAATAAAAATATGGATTATTAGACTTTTCCTTTTTGGCCTCAAACACTAAATAAGGTTCTTTAAAGTCAATCTTTCGCCAACTAGAGGCTCTGGCTATTTTCTTAGGCTTTTTAGGTTTTGTCCATAAAAGCTTAAAATCAGGTTGATATCTTGGCAAAACTCGCAAACCTGTTTTTGACAAAGAAACAATACCAGTAATTTCCACTAAATCATTTTTATAGGTTCTTGGTTTTTTAATACCAGTAAGTTTTGTAATGTAGATTCTTATAGTGCCTGTTCCGTCAGAAATGTAAAAAGTTTTACCAGAAGTTTTAACTATTCTACCTTTTACAGTCACTAACCTGCCCTGATAGGCTGAAATGTCTTTTATGTTTATTTTAGCTGCCAAGGGCGGTCCACGATATTCAATAATTCTTATATCTTGGGCTCCTTTAATTTTAACTCTTTTTTCGCCATAAATTTGTGATAATTCTCCAAAAACTTCGATATAATCACCAACTTTTAATTGAGGATAATTTTTATACCAACAATATATCTGGATACCGGAACTTTCATCCTGAATATAAAAATAAGTATTGGCTAATATTTTTGGTAAAACAGAAACTATACCCCTGGTTATAATTAAATAACCCTTGGGCAATTTTTTTATTTCAGAAATTGGTAAATTATAGATAGGAGCTTCTTTAAGTTGAGGAATTATTAAAATATCAGAATCTTTTTGGGGCAACAAACGAAAGCTCCCATTCCAACTACTAATAATGCCAGAAATTTCTGCCCAATCACCAGTTTTCTTTTTAGGTAAATTTATTCCTAAGCTATCTTTAACATAAATTTTTATAGGACCAGAGTCATCATCTACATAAAAAGTGTCGCCAGAGGTTTCAATAATTTTACCCTTGATTTTGACTAAGGCACCTTCGTAATCACTAAATTCAGCTGTTTTAATGTTAAAAAATACTGGCTCTTCATTTTCCTTGATTTGACTTTCGGAAATGTCAGGAATTTTAATTTCTTTTTCGCCATAATATGTAGTGACTTGACCCCTAATTATTAATTTACTGCCTATTTTTATATTTTCTGGCCAAGAGTCATTAGTTAATCTTATACGTAAACCACCACTTTCATCTTGAATATAAATACAATTTTCAAAAAGCTTATTTGGCCCTGAAGTTACCAAGCCACTAATTTTAACTTCATTTATACGATTTTTAGCTTCTTTAATGCTTGATATTTCTGTCTCTGAACTGTTAGGACTTTTAGGGGTAGCAATATTTTTTTCAAAATCTTTAAGATTAGAACCAATAATAGCTGTTTGCCAATCATAGCTTTTGGTACCATCTCCAGAGACTAAAACCCTTTCCATGGAGGCTTTATAATCAGTTTTATTAATACCAGCCAAGGGCTTTTTGCCATTACCAGCAACATCTATTGAATTGCCCACAGAATCTTTTAGTTCAACTTTAAGTAGGTTATTAGAAAGAGTAACGGCTGTAGTTACCCAGTCTGGCTCAACATCTAAAATGCTTTTATTTGAAAATTTTGAATAATTAGCGATTAAAAAATAGCTCGAAGGAGATATTTTTTTACCCTGAGGAATTATTAAATCAGCACCGCTAGTTGCTGCTCCAGAAATTATCCAACCAGAAAGGTCTATCTCCTTATCTGTTAAATTCCTAAGCTCCAGCCATTCATCAGCTGAAGATAAAGAAGAGCCTTGCCACATTATTTCATTGATAATAATAGTTTTATTTTCCTGAGCAGAAATAAAACCATAATTACCAATAATAATCGAAAAATAAAAGCTTAATAGCAAAAATGAAAAGATTTTTTTCATTACAAAGTAAACAGATAAATAATTATTTATTAAAGATTTTGCTCTTTTTTTTCTTGGGAAACTTCAAAATCAGAGTCAAAAGTCTCTGAAATTACTTTTTTCTCAGGACTATCATCATATTCTGATATACCATTTGCGTCACCTAAATTTTCTATTTTTAAATCTTTTTTAGTCTCGGTATTATCTTTTGTCTCTGTTAAAGTAAGATTTTTCGTTTGATTCAAAGAAGAAGACTGAATGGGGCTATCAAATAAGCCAACAGGAGCACAAACTTCACAAAATCTCTTCCCCTCAGGAACTTTAGCCCCGCAAACTTCACATTCAGCTGTTTTGAGTTCTTTTTTATTCATAATGTAGGGCCTCTATTGGATCTTTTTTGGCAGCTCTTAAGGCTGGCCATAATCCAAAAATAATACCAACCACTGTTGAAACTCCTAAAGCAATAAGAATTATTGAAGGAGTAATATCGGGGGTTATTGAAGTTTGGGCAGCAACAACCTGACCAAAAATAAATGAAATAATTAAAGCAATTAAGCCTCCCAATAAAGTAATGATTACAGCTTCAATCAAAAACTGTAAGCCAATTTCAAATTTAGTGGCACCAACTGCCTTTCTTAAACCTATCTCTTTTGTTCTTTCAGTTACTGTAACTAACATAATATTCATAATACCTATGCCTCCCACTACCAAAGAAATAGCAGCAATAGCCGAAACCATAGTGGTTACCAGGCTTAAAAGTGTATCTAACAAAGAAAGCATATCATCCTGAGTTAGTACTGAAAAATCCTCTTCATTATTATGATTTTTAAGAATCTGATCTTTAATATCCGACTTGGCTTTATTAACATCATAATTATCGCTAATTTTAACAACTACTCTTAAAATTTTCTCCTGATTATCATTTAAAATCTTAGCACCCGACTGAGGAATTACTACCATGTTTGAAAATTGATTGCCAAAAACACTTTCTCCTGTATCAAAAGTTAAAACACCTATAACCTTAAAATTACGATTAGCAACTTGGATTGTTTTATCAACAATATCGCCATCACCTACTAAATTTTTTTTAACAACTTTATCAACTAAAGCTACAAAATTATCATCCTGGTCTGTAAAAAATCTGCCTTCGCTGACCTTGAGAACATTAACAGCTTCAGAAAACTCTGGATTAGTACCAAAAACAATGGGAGTTGCTAGCTTATCCTCATACTTAACACTACCTGGCACTAGACTCATTGGGGACACATACTCAACTCCGTCTGTTTTTTCTATTGTATTTAAATCTTGATTGGTTATAACATCACCGGAAATAAAATTAGCCGGATTAACGCTTTGCATGGCCTGAGGATTATCTGTATCAATTTTACCTCCAACAACAAAAACAATATTGGAGCCAAAGCCCTGAATCAGCTTAGTAACTTCATTTTTTAAGCCCTGACCCAAAGAAACTAAAGTTACAACTGATGTTACGCCAATGACAATACCTAAAACAGTCAACAAGCTTCTTACTTTGTTGCCCCAAATTGACTTTAAAGCACTTTTTAAGCCCTCTGTCATTTTGATTCTCGTTCTATCTTGCCATCTAAGATATGAATAGTTTTTTGGGCATAATCGGCAATTTTCTGATCATGAGTAATTATAACAATAGTTTTGCCCTCTTTGTTAAGGTTAAGTAAAATTTTCATAATTTCTTGACCACTCTTTGAGTCTAAATTACCAGTTGGCTCATCTGCTAAAACTATTTCAGGGTCATTAATTAATGCCCTGGCAATAGCCACTCTCTGCATTTCACCACCAGATAGCTCTGACGGTTTATGTTTCTGTCTGTCGGACAACCCCACTTTTTTCAATAAATCATTGGCTCTTTTTTGAGCAATTTTTTTAGAAACAGAGGAATAAGAAGTTGGCATTAAAACATTGGAAAGAGCTGTAGCCCTAGACAATAAGTTAAACTGCTGAAAAATAAAACCTATTTTTTTAAGTCTTAGGCGAGCTAATTTTCTATCCGGCATTTTCATATCAATCTTTTCGCCCTCAATAAACAAATCTCCCCTGGTAGGTCTATCTAAAAGTCCAATAATATGCATTAGGGTTGATTTTCCCGAACCAGAAGGCCCCATAATTGCGACAATAGAACCTTTTTGAATTTTAAGAGATACGCCACAAACAGCCTTAACTTTAAGCTTGCCTGTTTGATAAACTTTATCAATATTCTTAAGTTCAATTTGAATCATTAATTTGATTCTAACAGAAAAGAAATAACTTGAGAAGAAGTTTGATTGTTGATATAATATCTTGAGTAAAAACAAGGAGCGAGGTGGCAACTTCTCAAAAAAGGATAGAAGATATTTTGTTAAAGGCTGGCGTTATTCAAAACCAGCTATTAGATGCTAAAGCAGAACAGAAAAAAAGTGGCAAACCATTAGTTGAAATCCTAAAAGAAAAGAAAGCTTTTTCTGAAAAAGATTATGTAAAAATAAGAGCTGAACTTTTAGGAGTTCCCTTTGTAGATTTATCAAGTCTAACTATTGAACAAAATATCCTAAAACATATCCCAGAAGAAGTTGCAAAAAAATATCAAATTGTTTGCTTTGAAATAAACAAAGATACAAAGGCCCTAAAAATAGCAACCATTAAACCTGAAGATTATGTTACTTTAGAATTTTTACAAAAAATTATTGGCCAAGAAATTGAACCTTATCTGGCCATTAACTCAGAAATAGTAAAAATATTAAATCAATACTCAGGCATCCAAACTGAGGTTGAAAAAGCTATCGAGAGCGAAAATTTATTACCTTCTAACAAGAAAGAGATTGAAAAAATAACTAAAGTTGATGCTATTCGGCAAGACTCTCCTTTGGCCAAACTGGTTGATACTATTTTTGAACACGCTGTAATTGGCGGAGCTTCTGATATTCACATAGAGCCAACCACTAAAACCTTAGATGTTAGATATCGCTTAGATGGAATTTTAAGAAGAACCATTACATTACCTATGGACATTCATAAAGCGGTAGTTTCAAGAATTAAGATACTTTCTGATCTAAAAATCGATGAAGCTAGAATCCCTCAAGACGGACGTTTTCATGGAGTTTATGGTGACAGAGAAATTGACTTTCGTGTTTCCACTTTTCCCACCGTTAATGGTGAAAAAGTAGTAATGCGTATTTTAGATAAATCAACTGGTATTTTAACGTTAGAACAATTAGGCGTTAAGGGAAAACCTTATGATATTCTACAAACCAACATTCATAAACCTCATGGCATGACCTTAGTTACTGGTCCTACTGGTGCTGGTAAATCTACCACTTTATATGCCATTATAGGTATTCTTAATAATGTGGGAATTAATATAGTAACCCTGGAAGACCCAGTTGAATATTATATTGACGGTATAAACCAATCTCAAGTTAATCACGATATAAAATATGATTTTGCTACCGGCATTAGAGCTATAGTCCGCCAAGATCCAGACTGTATCATGATTGGTGAAATCCGTGACTTTGAAACAGCTGACATGGCAGTTCACGCCGCTTTAACTGGCCATATTGTACTTTCAACTCTTCATACCAATAATGCAGCTGGGGCCATACCTCGACTTATTGACATGGGAATAGAACCCTTTCTTTTATCTTCATCTATTAATGTAGTTATTGCTCAAAGACTAGCTAGAAAAATTTGCCCACATTGCAAAACTGAATTAAAAGTGCCTAAAGAAATCATATCTAATCTCAAAATCGATTTATCAATCTTGCCAAAAAACTATCAAGATAAACTTAAAGGCAAAGATTCTATTAGTATTTTCAAGGGTGAAGGTTGTAACTTATGTAATCAATCTGGCTATAAAGGCCGGATTGGCATATTTGAAATATTGCCATTAGAAGGAGAAGCCGAAGACCTGACTAATCAAAAAGTAGACGCCAAAAAAATAGAAGAAGCCGCTATTAGAAATGGCATGATAACCTTAAAACAAGATGGTGTAATGAAGGTTTTAGATGGCATCACCTCTATGGAGGAATTCTGGAGAGTTATTTCAGAATAAGAAACAATCTGTCTATGCTCAAAAAAGGTTTTACTGTAATGGAAATGATTTTAGTAATGAGTGTTCTGGGTTTTTTAATGGCTATGGTTATTCCCAATATGAGTCGATGGTATGCCTCTTTAAAAATTAACAATGCCAAAAGAGATTTAATTTCTAACATAAGGTTAGTTCAGCAATACACTGTAACTTCCCAAATAAATCACTCTGTTAAACTTGACGTGGCTCAAAACAGATACCAACTAATTAAAAAAAATGAACCTGACCAAGTTTTAAAAACTATTTTTTTGCCAAATAGCATAAGCTTTAATCTAATAACTCTTAATCCCCTAAACAATGAAATAGAATTTAATGCAGCTGGAGTCCCCTCATCTATTGGCAATATAAACCTAACCAATAACTATGGAATCATCAAAGGCATAGAAATAACTCCAAGTGGTTTTGTAAAGGAGATATAAAAAATTCTTATGAAAAAAGGCTTTACCCTGATAGAAGCAATTATGGCGATGGCAATTTTTTCGGTTGGCATAATGGCAGTCCTAACGGTTTTCCCAAAAGGAATTAGTCTAGGTCGCGAAGCTAAAGAAATTACCGTTGCCACTCAACTTGCTCAGGAAAAAATAGAAGAAACTTTATCGCTAAGTTATGACGATATTCCAATTGGTCAGGTAGAAGCAAGATCTAAAATAGAAACTGACCCGGGGAGTCAATTTTATATTTATGAGAGAGAGGTAAATTCGGAACTAGTAGATGAAAACTTACTTGTTACCAATGATGATTTAGGTCTAAAAAAAATACAGGTTAAGGTATATTGGCAACAACCAGATGGTGAAAAAAACGTAGAATTAATAAGACTTTTAAATAGGCCGTAAATGAACAAGAAAGGTTTCACAATTATTGAAGTTATAACTTCAGCTTCCATCGGAGCCATTGTTTTAGCAGTAGTTTATCTTAGTTTTTTAGCTGGTCAACAAATCCATCAAAGAGGAGTTATGAACGCTGAATTAGCTCAAAATGGAAGAATCGCCCTTGACAGAATAACCAGGGAACTTAGACAAACAGGAGAAATAACTACTGCCCTTGAAGAAAACGAACCAATAACACCTCAAACAGAAATTCAATTCGAAGATGGTCATAATGAAGAAATTCAATATATAACTTATTATTTAGATGGGACAGAACTTAAAAGAGAAATCGGTCATTACTACTTCCCTTCTGATCCCAATACTTGGGTTTATGCGACCTCTACAGATTCTTTTGGTAATTTAGCTAATTATGAAATAGACGACGAACAAACCGTTTCACAATTTATTACAAAGCTTACTTTTTATGGTATTTCTACTATAAATATAAACTTAACTGTTAGTAAAAACGACCGAAGTATTAACTTAAAAACTCAGGTTTTAGGTAGAAATTTATGATAATGGATAAAATAAATAATCAAAAGGGCGTAGTTTTAATATCTGTTATGCTAACCTTGGTACTAATTGGAGCCTTAGCAGCTTTTTTTATAGGCATTATGATATCTGAATTTAGAATATCAACTTCTAATAGAAGCGGGATAGTAAGTTTCTATGTAGCTGAATCTGGCATTCAGGAAGCTATTTTCAGGGTTAAAAATGACCCAATTATTAGAGAATATTTTGATAATGGCACTATAGACTATACTTTTTCTAGAAGCCCCTTTATCTTAGCCAACACCTCCTATACAGTAACCATTTTAGCTGTCGTGCCAGGCGAAGCTGAGATAATAGCCACTGGCAAATACCAATCAGGCTTTTTTAACTCTCAGAGAATTGTTAAAATAAGAATTGTTACCGGCATAGCCCAGCCTCCAGATTGGCAAAATGCCTTATATGGAGCCAGAAATGTGGATATTTCTGGCAGTAGGATAAGAGTAGATGGTGACATTTATGCAGCCAGAGGCGTCAATATCTGGAGCAGATCGCAGGTTAATATTTTGGGTGATGTTTATGCTATGAGTGATATTAGAGTATGGGGATCATCCTCTTTAAATGTCTCAGGCGAAAAAAGGGCTAATAATTTTCCACCTCCTCCTGCTATTACGATTGAAATGCCTATGATAGATTTTGATTCAACTGACCAAAGCTCTCTTTATAATCAGGCCACTCAAATTTATACACAACAACAGTTTTCAAATCTTTTATCAAGTAGACCAAATTTAACCTTAAACGGTATAATATATGTAACTGGTAATATAGACATCAAAGAAACAAGAGTAACCGTCAATGGCGCTTTAATTGCTGATGGCAATGTAAAAATAGGAATGGTTAGCCCTAAGAGAGGTGAACCAAACCCTTCATTAACGGTTATTAGTCCGGGCGAAGGACAAATCTCAGGCCTACTGGCTAAATCAAAAATAGAAATAGGAGTTCATGCTAAAAGTATTTATATAGACGGACTTGTCTATTCTTTAGCTGAAACTAAATTCTTTAATTTTTCAGATACTGCTATTATTAATGGTGGCATAATTGGGGGCGAAATAGCTATTACAAATTGTGCCGGTGCAAATCTTAAAATCAATTATAATCCTGATTACATAAGATCACTAATCGAAATTAATCAAGCCTCTCCCCCAGTAGAAATCGAACATTGGGAAGAAAGTTATTAAGTGAAATTGATTTGTAAATAAGTTATAATATAAAGAAGCAAACTTAAATTATGTCATTTTTCAAAAACATATTTACCAGCATAAAACTGCCATTTGGTTTAGATATTGGCTATACATCTGTTAGAGCTGTTCAGTTAGAAAAAAAAGGCAAATTAGTTCATTTGGCTGGTTATGGAGAAACTCCAATTAAAGAAGGGGTGGTCTCTAGAGATAATATTAAAACCGATGAACTTGCTTTTGCTATTAAGCAAGTTTTAAGGGAAAGTAAAATTAAACCAATTTCTTCTAAACAAGTTGTTTGTGCCCTGCCAGAATCAGAAATTTTTATAAAAACACTTCAATTACCCAAAATGGAAGATTCTGAGATAGAAGAAGTCATTAAGCTTGAAATAGAAAAAATAGTACCTTTCCCAATTGATCAATTATACTTAGATTACAAAAGAGTGCGCGAAGGTAGTCCAAAGGAAAATGACAATATTATTGTAGTAGCTGGCCAACAAAAAATGATTCATTCATATATGGAGGCTCTAAAAAAAGCTGAGTTAGAAGTAATCGCTCTTGATGTAGAGCCAGCCGCTGTAGCTAGGGCTTTAATTAAAAACAGTGAAACAGAGAAAGACGCCTATGCTATTATCGATATAGGCGCAGATTCTACCACCATTACTCTCTATGATTATGGTTCAATCCAAATTACAGGCTCAACTCATATTGCTGGCAATGAAATAACTGATAGCCTAGCTCAGGAGTTAAATTTAGAAAAATCTAAAGCTGAGGAAATTAAAAGACATATTATTAACTCTGACAGAAGAATAAAGCCTCAGTTATTTGAAAAAGCTGTTAAGCCTGTTTTAGAAAAACTATCTAAGGAAGTGGAAAGATCAATAAATTATTACCTTAATTTTATGAAAGACCCTCATGATATAAAAAAAATAATTGTTACTGGTGGCAACGCTCAACTTGGAGGTATCACAGATTTTTTTACTAAAAAATTTGATATTAAAACAGAGGTGGGAAATCCTTGGAACAATGTAACTGCCTATCCACTCAAAGCTATACCTAAAATTAAGGCTTCTCTTTACACCACCGCTATTGGCCTAGCCTTAAGGGAATTGGTTGAATAAAATGGTTAAATTAAACTTATTACCACCAAAAGAAAGAACCAAAAAACAAACTATAAAAGAAAATTTTATTGGTTTGTTGCTATCATTAGTAACGATAGCAATTATAATAACCTTTGCTGTTTCTTTAATATTCATTCAAAATAGCATAACCTCTGAAACTAAAATCACGGAAGACAATATTAAAAAACAAGAAGAAAGAAACTCGGCCTATAAAGAGGTTGAAAATACTATCATAGAGCTAAATGAAAATATTGAACTAATAACCAAGCTTGAAAAAACTAATGTAACCTGGTCAAAAATACTGGAAGAATTTAGGAATAAAATACCGCCAGAAGGAGAGCTAACGACCATAACAGCCGCTCTACAAACCACGTCTGGTAAAAAAACTCAAACTTCTGGACCTATTATTATAACTTTAAATGGTACTGCCACAGGCTTATTCCCCATTGCCAAATATAGGGAATCATTAGCTACTTCAGAATATTTTGACTATGTTGATTTTGAAGCTGCTAATTCATCCCAAGGTGGCTTTATGGATTTTACCTTTAAAATTAGGATAAAAAACAATGGGTGAGAAAAAATTTCTTTATTATGCTCTTGGACTAACAACAATAATTGTTTTAATTATTGCCTATTTTTATATTTATCCGGAAGTTAATAAAATAAATAATGCTAAAAAAAATCTGGCCACCAAGCAAGCAACACTAATCTCATTAGAACAAAAAGAAACTATATTAAAGCAATTATCTAGAGATTATGATAAATATAGAGACAAAATAGATATTATAACCAGCTTATTCCCTTCCACTAAAGAAATATCCGACTATTTGACCCAGCTTGAAGGCTTATCATCAAAAAGTAATATTAGAATCTTATCAGTTAAAGTTGCTAGCCAACAACAATCAAGCAAATCAACAGTGATTGTCCCAGACAAAACTCAACTTATTAAAGATGGTAATATGTACAAATTGCCACTTGATGTTCAAATAATAGCTAACAATTATTCAGATACCATCTCTTTTATTGCCAATTTGGAAAAAATATCTAGATTTACAACAATTAGCAAGATAGCTATAAAAGAAAGCCAAGAAAATGGTAGAAATTTAATAGAAACAACTTTTAGTTCATTTATTTATGTAAAGTAGTCTTATTATGAAACTAACTATTTCAAAAAAAGGTCAATTCTCCAGAAAAAGTATTTTAATTTCTTACACTTTTCTTATTTTAGTAGCCGCAATTGCTCTTGCCTACTTTAGCTATTTTTTACTTAGCAGTCAATCAAAATCAGAAACAATTAAAAAAAGTACTATAGTTATCCAAGAAGAAAAAATTGAAGAATTAGATAACTATCAATACCATGGTAAAAAAATAGATCCACTTATATCTATCGGACGCAGCGAACCATTTCAAAGATAATTTTTATAAAAAATTTTAATACTCCTAGCTACCTTTTTACCAACCAATTTCTCAATCTTATCAAAATTGGCTTTTTTTAATCCACAAATGGAGCCAAACTTTTTTAACAATTTTTTTTGAGTAACCTTACCAACTCCTTTAATTTGTTCTAAAGAAGAAGTGGTAATCTTTTTTTCTCTTATTCTGCGATGATGTGTAATAGCAAATCGATGGGCTTCGTTTCTAATTCTAGTTAAAAGAAGCAGAGCGTGGGAATTCTTATCTAAGATTATTTTTCTGAAAGTTCCTTCTAATATCCCAGCCTGCTTACCTTTATTTTTTATGAAGACTTCTTCGTTCCTCTTGGCTAAACCAATTATTTCTATGTTCAAATTTAAATTATCTAAAACTTTCTTAGATGCAGAAAGCTGACCTTTGCCACCATCTATAACAATTAGATCTGGTAATATTTTGAATTTCTCATCACTGGTTTTGAAAAGTCTTCTAGAGAGTATCTCCTGCATCATGGCATAATCATTGATAGTATTTACCTTTTTAACTTTAAAATGACGGTAAGCTTTTTTATCTGGCAAACCATTAGTAAAAACTACCATAGAACCGGTAGCTTCTTTGCCAAAAAGATTTGAAACATCATAGCACTCTATTCTGTTCGAGATTTTAATCATTTTTAACTCTAATCTAAGCTCCTCAAGAGCCTGATCTTTATAAATATTTTTATTAGCTTTTTCTAAAATCATTTCAGAAACTTTTTTTAAATGTTTTATTTTGTCCCTTAAAGCAGCTGCTTTTTCATAATCTTTTTTATTAGAAAAAATAAACATTTGTTTCTCAATGTCTTTAAGTAATCTAACTCTTCTGCCTTTAAAAAAATTAATCAAGCGCCTGATCTCAAGACGATAATCTTTGTTTGATAATCCATAGCATGGACATTGCTTTAAATGTCCCCAAAAACATAACTTATGAGGAAATGTTTTACTGGTTATAAATGGAAATATCCTTCTTAAAACTCGCAAACTCTTTCTTACGGCTAAAGAATCAACAAAGGGACCCAAATAAACATTTTTGCCTGACCTTGGAGATCTGATTAAATTAATTTTAGGCCATTCATCTTCTAAAGTTATTTCCACCCAAATAAAATTCTTATCATCTTTCCAGCGATCATTATAAACAGGTTTATATCTTTTTATCATTTCAGATTCCAAAAGCAAGGCTTCAATTTCAGAATCAGTTTGAGTAAAATCAATCTGATCAGCATCCTGAAAAATCATTTTCTCGAGCTTTGGCCTTGAATCAATTTCTTTTTGAAAATACTGAGAAACACGATTTTTTAAATCTGAGGCTTTGCCAATATAAAGAATTTTCCCCTTAGGGTTTTTAAAAAAATAGACTCCAGGTTTATGAGGAATATTTTTTAATTGTTTTTTTAAGCTTTCCATGGAATAAATTATAACAAATTAGCGGGCTTTTGCCCGCTAATTTTATAAGTATTTTCTATTTTTTTAAAATTCTAAAATATGTTTTCTGGTAATCATCAACCATTTTTCTAATTGAGAAATATTTTTCAACATTTTCCCTGCACGCAAATCTCATTTTGATGTAGTCATTATCTTTCATCCTCATAATCAATTTTATATAATCAGAAGCTTCTTCTGCAGTTTTGTTTTTATTAGTTAAAAAACCTGTAACACCATGTTTTATAATTTCAGGGGCAGATCCTCTTTTTACAGAAATTACAGGGGTGCCAGTAGCCATAGCTTCGGTAAAATATAAGCCAAAAGGCTCTTCCCAATTAATTAATCCCAACAGAGCAATTGACTCACCTAAAAACTTATTTTTTTCTTTTGATCCAATTTCGCCAATATATTGTATATCTTTGTTATTTATTAATGGCTTAACTTCTTTTTCAAAATATGGTTTATCAGCAGCATCTATCTTAGCTGCCATTTTAAGATTAACCTTGGCTTTTTTAGCCGCTAAAATAGCCTCCTTGGGACCCTTCTCATAAGACATTCTTCCCAGAAAAGCAAAATATGAACCTTTTTTATTAACAAAATTAAAATCTGATAAATTTATCCCGTTATAAACAGTAGAAATGTAGTTAAGGTTTTTGTTACCTTTCCTCTGGGCATTACTTATGGTTATAAAATTATTTTTTCTATAAATATCAAAAACAGTTTTTACATATTCTTCATTTAAAGGCCCGTGACATGTAGTTACAACTGGGCATTTAAAAATTTTTTCAATTGGAGAGACTCGCCAACCAACATGTTGATGGATTATATCAAAATCATTTTTAAGTAAATATTTTGTCATTTCTGCCAATGAAATATACTTCCAAGCTTCTCTGAGCTTTTCCTGACCAACAGATTCGGTCATAACCCTAATAGCCTTAGGTACTAATGAGTAGAGCCTCGCTTTAGTTTTTGAATCACCGCTAGCCAATAAATGAACTTCATGTCCTCTATTAACTAATTCTTCAGTTAGGTTACTTACTATTAATTCTGTTCCACCATATTTCCTAGGTGGTACGGTTTCTTCTACAGGAGCAATTTGAGCAATTTTTAATTTTTTCATTTTATACCTTTCTTTTAGACACATCTAAATAAAGTTTTAACATTTTATCAGTAACCACCTTCCAACTAAAATTATTTTTAACTCTTACAACTCCATTTTCTCCTAACCTTTTTGCTAAATCCGGATGTTTTAAAATTTTAACAATCTGTCTAGCGAATGATTTAGGATTTTGTGGTTCAGCATGAAAACCAGTAATACCTTCTTCAACATTCCATTTCAAACCACCCACATTAGAGGCAACAACTGGGGTACCTGTAGCCATGGCTTCAGTAGCTACCATTCCAAAAGGCTCATAATAAGAAGGCATAACCACCACATCAGCTGAACCATAATAATAATGCAAAGTATCTCTCGTCAAACCCTTCATATAACGAATAACTGAGTCAAGATTGTTTCTATTTATTGTTTTTATAATTTCTTTATCATAATCAGATTCTGCTTTACTCCTACTCTTTCTGGGATCTCCAGAAGAAAAATAAACTTCCAGATTTTTATATACATTGGGCCAATTCTTTCTAATTTCAGCCATAGCCTTAAGTAACGTTAGCCCGCCTTTTCTTTTCTCCATTTTTGATACAAAAACAACCACATGTTTATTTTCATCAATCCCAATTTTTTTCCTAGCCTTTATTTTATCTAGTGGATAAAAATTATTTAGATTTGTGCCTGGGGGAATAATAACTGCATTTTTATTAGAAACCTTGTATTGATTAATCATGTCTAATTTTTCTTGAGGAGAAGTAACAACAACTTTAGTAGCTTTTTCCATCAACTCTTTCTCTATTTTATATCTATCTTTGGGACTAGAATCCTCTTCACCTAAAGCCTTTCTTTTTAATAGACCTAATGAATGTGAGGTGTGAATTAGGGGAATATTAAGAATAGATGAAAGTCTTAAACCTGCCCAGCCTGAATAATAATAATGACTATGAATTAAATCATATTTAGCTTTTCTCTCTCTACAAAATTCCAAAAAATGTTCAACAAATTCTGGCATTAGAGACCCAAAATCATCCTTGGGTATAAAATTTCTTGGTCCCGCCTTAAGTCTAATGATCTTAGCTCTCTGAGCAAATCTAACCATAGGAACAGCTTTTCTGCTCTCCCATCTTGTAAAAACATCAACTTTAACGCCTAATCTGCTAAGGTTCTTAGCTAATTCATAGACATAAACATTCTGACCACCAGATTGTTGACCACCAAGAGGAGACAAAGGGTCTCCGTGCTCTGAAATCATTGCAACTGTAAGAATATGTTTATTATTTTGCATTAAACCTTTATTTTATTAATACAATTATAACATAAAATTGATAAAAAGGAAACTACTTTAAAAGTTTCTTTAAGTACTGACCAGTATAAGACTTGGGGCTCTTAGCAACCTTTTCTGGGGTTCCTTCAGCAACTAAAAAGCCACCCTCGTCACCACCTTCTGGGCCTAAATCTATCAGCCAGTCGGCTGTTTTTATCACATCTAAATTATGCTCTATAACTAAAACTGAATTGCCCTTATCAACTAATCTATTTAACACCTCTAACAGCCTTTTAACATCATCAAAATGAAGTCCTGTAGTTGGCTCATCTAGAATATAAAGAGTTTTACCAGTAGATCTTCGAGATAATTCAGATGCTAATTTTATTCTTTGAGCTTCTCCACCTGAAAGAGTTGTAGCTTGTTGACCCAAATGAATATAACCTAAACCAACATCATTAAGTGTCTCCAATTTATGTTTTATCTGGGGCATATGCCTAAAAAATGCAAGTCCTTGCTCTACTGTCATATCTAAAACATCGGCAATAGTTTTACCTTTATAAAGAATTTCTAAAGCCTCTTTGTTATATCTCTTACCTTTACACTCTTCACAAGTAACATATACATCCGGCAAAAATTGCATTTCTATTTTGATAACTCCATCACCACGACAAGTTTCACAACGGCCACCTTTGACATTAAAGCTAAATCTACCCTGTTGGTAACCTCGCATTCTGGCTTCCGGCACCATAGCAAATAACTTTCTTATATCATCAAAAACCTTAGTATAAGTAGCTGGATTTGACCTAGGAGTTCTACCAATTGGAGACTGATCTATATTAATAACCTTATCCAAATTTTCAGTACCTTTTATTTCTTTAAATTTGCCCGGTAATTCTTGAGAACGATGAAATTCCATTGATAAATATTTAGCTAAAACTTCATTCATCAAAGTTGATTTACCTGAACCAGAAACACCCGTTATACAAACAAAATTACCCAGCGGAATATCAATATTTATATTTTTTAAATTAAACTCTTCTGCTCCGATAATTTGAATTTTCTTACCAGACCCTTTTCTTCTTTTTTGAGGTACTTCAATTTTTTTAGCGCCCGAAAGATATTGACCGGTTAAAGAGTTCTTATCCTTTTTTATTTGCTCTGGAGTCCCCTGAGAAACTATCTCACCTCCATGAATACCTGCTCCAGGGCCCATATCTATAATATAATCAGCTGCTAAAATTGTATCTTTATCGTGTTCTACCACAATAATAGTATTACCTAAATCTTGAAGTTTCTTTAAAGTATCAATTAAACGTTGGTTGTCTCGCTGATGAAGCCCAATTGAAGGCTCATCTAAAACATATAAAACTCCCATTAAATAACTGCCTATCTGGGTTGCCAGCCTGATTCTTTGAGCCTCACCACCAGATAACGTTCCAGCAGAACGAGAAAGCGTTAAGTAAGATAAGCCAACATTATTTAAAAATCCTAATCTCTCTGATATTTCTTTTATTATTTGATTGGCAATTTTCTTTTCAATTTCTTTAAGTTCTAGGTTTTTTATAAAATTAAGTGTTTCTAAAATTGATATACCAGTAGCCTCAGCAATATTTTTACCGCCCACCGTAACAGACAAAATTTCCCTTCTTAATCTTTTGCCTTGACATTCAGGACATGGAAATATTCTCATGTATTTTTCAATTTCTTTTCTCATATATTCTGAATCTGTTTCTTTATAACGTCTTTCGAGATTAGGGATAACCCCTTCATAACGTGAAGAATATTCTTTAACCGAGCCAGTATAGTCATCATCACTTTTAACAATATAAATCTCTTCTCCTGTGCCATATAAAATCATATTTCTAGATTCTTTGGTAAGCTCACCCACTGGAACATCTAAGGAGAATTTATATTTTTTAGCCACCGAATCTAAAACTCTTTCAAACCAAGTCATACTTGAAGAAGTTCTAGACCAAGGCCTAATAGCTCCCTCTCTAATAGTCAATCTTGGATTTGGTAAAACTAAATTTTCATCAACCTCAAGCTTGGTTCCTAAGCCCGTACAAACAGGGCAAGCACCATGAGGAGAATTGAAAGAGAAACTTCTTGGCTCAAGCTCGGGAATATTAATTCCACAAACCGAACAAGCAAACTTTTCTGAAAACATTGTTTCAACATCTTTATCCAGATCATAAACACTAATCTCACCATCACCTAACTTTAAAGCTGTTTCAACAGAGTCAGCCAATCTTTTTCTATTATCTTGCTCTACCTTTAACCTATCAACAACTACTTCTATAGTATGCTTTTTATTTTTATCAAGACGAATATCTTCTTCTATGTCATATATTTTACCATCAACTCTAATTCGTAAATAACCAGCCCTTTTTATTTCTTCAAATGTATAACGATGCTCACCTTTTCTATCTCTAATTAATGGAGCAATAATCATTATCTTGGTTTTCTGATCTTTCTGGGCAATTTGATCAACTATTTGAGAAGAGCTCTGTCTTTTTATTTCTCTACCACAATTTATACAATGTGGGACACCTATTCTGGCATAAAGCAACCTGAAATAATCGTAAATTTCTGTAACCGTGCCAACTGTGGATCTAGGATTTCTGATAGTTGATTTTTGATCTATAGAAATAGCTGGAGAAAGACCATCAATATTCTCAACATCAGGCTTCTCCATCAAACCTAAAAACTGACGAGCATAAGAAGACAATGATTCAACGTACCTACGCTGTCCTTCGGCATAAATGGTGTCAAAAGCCAATGATGATTTGCCAGAACCGGAAAGACCAGTAATTACCACAAACTTATCTCTGGGTATAGCAACATCAATGTTTTTTAGATTATGCTCACGCGCCTTATGAACTATTATTTTATCCATTAAAAGACTCCAAATTTAAGTAAAACAGAATTATTGTACTACTAATGTTAAGATTATTCAAGACTATAAATGTAAATTAAAACCGCCTCAGGCGGTTTTAAAATCAAAATACAATAAAATAATTTAACTAGGGCTGTTTTTCAATTTCCACTAACCTCTTAATCCCCTCTTCTAAAGATATGGTTGGCTGATAGCCAAGTTCTTTGGAAATTTTATCCAAACTAGCAAGTTGAGTCATAACATAACCTTCTTTAACCGGATTTGGAATTAGTTTTGGTTTGATATCAGTCCCATTTGCCTTGTTGATTATTTCTACCATCTCAAGTAAACTGTAATCTTTTGTTGAGCCAATATTGAAAATTTCGGAACCGAAATTTTTATCTGAGTTCATAGCTAAAATACAAGCCTGAATTATATCATCAACATAGGTAAAATCTCTTCTCTGAGTTCCATCACCATAAAGAATAGGACTTTTGCCATCTACCATATCCCAAATAAATTGGGAAGCAAGATTAGCAAACTTCCCTTTTGACTTTTCGTTTGGACCATAAACACTCATAAAACGAAAACCAATAATTTCTAAGCTATGAACGCGAGAAAAAATATGAGAAGTATGTTCTTGAGCAAATTTGGTAACCGAATAATAATTAGGCGGAACCACCATATCAGACTCTCTAAGTGGGGTTGGATTGTTCCCGTAAATAGATGAAGTAGAAGCATAAATAACTTTTTTGGCTCCTACTTTTTTGGCCCACTCAAGAACAGAAACATAACCTAAAATATTATTATAATAAGCCCCTTTCAAGTCTTTTTCAAACATTGGAGCTGAAGAGGAAGCAGCTAAATGAAAAATGATATCAACTGGGCTTACTTTATCCAGATCTTCTTGTTTATTAACGTCTCCCTCAATAACAGTTATTTTGTCTTTTATAGTTTCAACATTTTCATGTTTACCCAACAACAAGTTATCAATAATAAAAACTTCATGACCATCTTCAACTAATTTTTTAGCCAAGTTAGAACCAATAAAACCCAAACCTCCAGTTACTAAAACTTTCATGTTTCTCCTATTTAAATTATAGTATTATTTCTTATTAATTGTTTTTCTATCTTAACATTTTTTATGCTTGAATCAAAATCTATAACTGAATCTCTGATCTTACAATTTTCAATTTTACAGTTTTCCATAATTATTGAATCTTCTATGGCTGAATTAATAATCTGAGCATTTTGACCAATTACTGAACTTCCTTTTATCTCTGAATTTTCTATTTTAGAATTTTTATCTATTATCGGTGACTTTTGAAGCTTTTTATTAGCCTCTAGGTAAGCCTCAAAGGAGCCGATATCAAACCAAGATCCGGAAAAAACATATGGCTCTACTTCAAAAGGCGCGTCTTTAACTAAATAAGCAATAAAATCTCCAGCATTATCTTTGCCTGTCTTAGCAAATTCCTGAAGATATGGCAAACTTTTTTTAGGTAAAATATAACATAAAGTTGAAACAATGGTTGATTTTGGCTTTTTGGGTTTTTCTTCAAAATCGATAATTTTATCATCCAAAACCTCAACAACTCCAAATTTTTTGGCATCTTCTAAAGATTCAATATCATAAACAGCCACCATAGTCTTACCTTTATACTTAGAAACAAAATGAGCTAAATCAAAAGTAAATAAGTTATCACCTGCTAAAACTACTAAATCATCGTCAATCTTACATTCTTCAACCGCATAACTAATCCCGCCTATAGCTCCTTTTTTTTCTGATTCTGAAACAGCTGGTTCAACTAGAATTTTAATGTTTCTGTCTTTGAATTCTTTATTTTTCCATTCATTAAAGGTTTTTTCAAACTGCTGATTAGTTGAAATTATAATTTCAACATCTTTCGGTAGACTAACTACTAAATGTGAAACAATAGCTTTGCCAGCCACCGGCAAAAGGGGTTTGGCTCTTTGCTCAGACAAAGGCCATAATCTTGTAGCAAAACCTCCCGCTAAAATAACTGCTTTCATTTAAATTTACCTTTTAAATTTTAATATCTTAACCAAAGTTTTTAAAATAATTTTAATATCCAAACATAATGACCAATTTTCGACATAAAAACTATCCTGATTAAACATTTCCTCAAAATTAAATTTTTCATGACGATGAACCTGCCAAAGACCAGTCATACCTGGCCTAACCAATAATCTTCTTTTAAGGGAATCGCTGTATTGATCTACCTCTAAAGCATAAGCTGGTCTTGGACCAACTAAACTCATATCGCCTAATAATACATTAAAAAGTTGCGGCAATTCAGAAAGATAAGTAACTCTCAAAAAACGGCCAAGCTGAGTAGCTCTTTTATCTTCTCTTATTTCTCTTAATTTTTCTGGGAGTTCTTTAAAGGAATATTTATTAATCATCTCCTCAGCTCCTTTTGGCAAGGTTCTGAATCTTAGCATTTTGAAATTCTTTTTTAAAAATCCATTATATCTATTTTCTTGAATGAAGATTTTAGCCGAAAAATCTTCAAGTTTGAGTAAAAAAGCGATTAATAATAGCAAGGGCAGGAATATTACCACAAGTAACAATGAACCTAAAATATCAACCGATCTCTTTAAATAAACACTGAAACCAGAAAGCGGTGTCATCTTAAGTCTTAGGGTGATTAAATCACCACAATTTTCACCTACAAAGTTTTTGGAATAGTTACTAATAGCCAGTGGTATTATTCGATAATTCAAATTATTAGCCCGGCAAAAAGTGATTATATTATAAGATTGCTCAAAATGACCAATTTGAATTATATTTTTTACTTTATTATCTTTAACAATATTTTCTATGTCCAATATTTTGCCTAATACCGGCAAACCTAAAATTTCATTGCCTTTGGAAATATTGTTATCGACAACGCCAACTAAATTATCTTTAAAATAATTTTTAATTTGCTTAAGAATATCTTTGGTTTCTTCTGAATAACCAAGAATTATTGTTTTTTCTTTAATTTTCTTTTTGTTCATAATAAAAATATTTTACAGATATGAGCTATTTTTTCAAGAATCTAGTCTTGAAACTTATTTCTTTGCTAGATTCAACCTCTGGCTGATCATAGGGGTTTACTTTATTAAGCCAACAAAGATAAACAGTTAGGTAATGAAAAAACCCAGTTAAATAACCAATACTAAAATCATCTATATTTGTCATTTTAATTAATGAAGCGGGCAGTTTTCTTTTAACAGAATCATGCCAATTGCCTAAAAATTCTGCCTCCATAGCCCTTCTAAACGATAAACCATTAAGAGCCGAGAATTTTTTACCCCTCAAGGAAATATTAATTAATGGTTTTGGTATTGTCAGTTTTTCCTTATTTTTAAAATCTGACAAAACCAAAAAAAGTCCCTGCATATTAGGTTTACCACCATAATAACGTTGATTCGAATGATGTTGAGACTCTGGAGCCGAAACAGGGATAATAGTTGGCCCTTTTTTATCTTTGCCAGAACTTTCATGAATAAGTTGCATAATCAATTCAGCAAATCCCCATAAGCGAGCCGAATAGATTGGCATATATATTTCACCTCTTCCTTTTTTATCAAAGTAATGAAGATATTCAGCCATTTTTTGCGCCAGATTATTCTTTTTTTGAGGCAAGAAATCTTGGTAGGCTTTTTGAGCCCCTTTAACTAATTTGGTTATATCAATACCAAACAAAAAAGCTGGCAATAAAGCAGTCGCTGTTAGACCAGAAAAGCGACCACCTATTTCAGGGTGTGGCAAAACTGGGATTTTTTTTATCTTGGCTACCTGATACATAGGATTATCATCAATGGTAGTTATAAAGATTGTTTTGTATTCTTGAAAATAAAAATAATTTTCTATAACATCAATGGTTTTGCCAGACTTAGAAATAACTATTAATAATGTTTTTTTTATGGGGCATTCTTTTTTAACATAGGCCAGAAAATCAGGATCAGCTGTATCAACAAAAAAAACATTCTTTTTAATTTCATATTTAGCCAAAGATTCATAAAAAGCCCTAAAACTAGTAATTGAGCCTCCTCTGGCCGCTATTATTATATTTTGATATTTAAGAAACTTTTGGGAAAAATCTCTAATCTCTAATAGATCAGTTTTGTATTGAGCAAAGGTCGGCAATTCTTTTTTTGAAAAATCAGATGTTTTGATTTTTATTTTTTGAGAAAATTTAATTTCAATCATACTAATTCCTTAATTTGGCTTTAAATTTAGTTTTTAGTCGTTGAAGAACTTTTTCGTGAATTGGTTTTATTTCTTCTTCGGTTAAAGTTCTATCATCTGACTGATAATATAGATGGTAAGCTAAGCTTTTTTCTCCAGTTTCTATTTGATTACCGCGATAAATATCAAACAATTCAACTTTTTTTATTAAATCGGGATTAATTTTTTTTATTTCAGAGCTAATTTCAGCCTCTGGAATTCTCTCATCTGTAACAATAGCCAAGTCAAGAAGAATGGGTGGAAATTTCGAAAATGGCTTATAGGCTTTGTCCTTCTTTAACTTAAATAATGAACTAAAATCAATTTCTGCAATAGTTAGTTTATTTTTGAAATCAAACTTATTTTGTATACTAGGATGAAGCTCTCCCAAATAACCAATCTTTTGATCTTCGCAAATTATATCAGCCACCCTTTGTGGGTGAAGATAACCATTTAAATCTTCCTTGGCAGTAAATTTAATCTCAGAAATATTTAATTTAGCAATTAGTTCCTCTATAGCCCCCTTGAGCTCAAAAAATGAGTTACTACTCAAGCGCCCCAGGGCAATTACTTTTTTTTCATGAGGATATTTATTATCCTTACTTAAAAATATATTGGCAATTTCAAAAATGCCAAAATCCAAAAAATTTTTAGAATTTAAAGAAGCAATTTCTATTAAAGAGTAGGCTAAATTTTGCCTTAAATATGTATGCTCTGGCTTAAGCGGATTTTTAAGCTCAAAATAATTCTTAGGATTATCTCCAAATGTTTGTAACAAATCATTACCAATAAAGGTATAAGAATATACTTCACTATAACTTAAGGCAGCTAAACTATCTTTTAAAAAGTAACCAAACTCACATTCCTTATTGGCTTTTGGAGCTATGTTTCTGGTTAATGGTACTGTTGTTGGAATATTATCATAGCCAATAACACGAGCAACTTCTTCAATTATATCTACGCTTTCTTTTATATCTCTTCTAAATGAAGGTATTTTAACCTTAAGGCAGTTATTATCCTTTAAAGCTTCAAAGCCCAGGGAATTTAAAGCTGAAATAATTTTATTATCAGCAAAATCTTTGCCTAAATATGATTTAATTTTATCAAAAGAAACATTTATTTCTTTTACTTGGCTTTTATGAAAATTAATATCTTTTTTACCTTTAATAACTAAACCACCTGAAACTTCAGCCAATAAATCAGCTGCCATTTCAAGTGCTTTTGATGTCATCTCTGGATCAAGACCTTTTTCAAATCTTACTACAGCTTCAGACCTTAGACCTAAAAGCCTAGCTGCTTTTCTAATTGCTACCCAGTTAAAATTAGCCGCTTCTAAGATAATTGTTTTAGTATTTTCACTAACTTCAGTATCTTTACCGCCCATAACTCCGGCTATCCCAATAGGCTTTTTATTATCTGCAATAACCAAGATATCTTTTGACAGTTTTCTCTTTTTATCATCAAGAGTAACAATTTCTTCACCAGACTTGGCACTTCTTATTATTATATTTTTCTTACGACCAGCCCCTGAAAGAGTGTCAAAATCAAAAGCATGCATTGGTTGACCAAGCTCCATCATAACGTAATTAGTAACATCGACGATGTTATTTACGGGCCTTACACCCAACACTAATAATTTATTCTTAAGCCAAGAAGGAGAACTGGAGACTTTAATATTTTCAATTACTCTAGCTTCATAGCGTGAACATATTTTTTTATCCTTTATTTCAATATCAAGCAAGTCATCAATTTTCTTAGAGGATTTTTCCTGGACCTCTTTTAATTTAGGATGATTCATCTTTTTACTAAAAATAGCCGCTACCTCTCTGGCTACACCTAAATGAGAAAAAAGATCTGGCCTATTTGAGAGAACATCTAAGTCTAAAATAATATCGTCAAGCTCAAGAGCCTTAAAGATTGGGGTACCAGCCTTTATATTTGAATTAAAAAAGGTAATTTCCTCACCTGACAAGTCTAAGCCTAATTCTTTATTAGAAGCAATCATCCCCTGAGACTCAACGCCCCTAAGATTACGTCTCTCAATTTTCATACCAGAAGGCAATGTGGCTGGAGCAACTACAATAGGTAATTTCTGACCAACTTGCAAATTAAGATGTCCGAAAATAATTTGAATTTTTTTTCTGCCAAAAGATATTTTAGCCACTGAAAGATTATCAGCATTAGGATGCTTTTTTATTTCAGCTATTTGCCCAACATAAACACCTTGATATAGTTGGCTTAATTTTATAATCTCATCTACTTCAACAGTAGACATAGTTAATCGATGAGCAATCTCTTCTGCTGGAACATTTAATTTTACAAATTCTTTAAGCCAATTAATTGATACTTTCATTAAAAAATTAAAACTGGTTAATAAACCTTAAGTCCCCTTTCATAATTTCCCTAATGTCTTCTATTTGATATTTAAGCATAGCAATTCGGTCTGGACCTAGACCAAAAGCAAATCCCGAGTATTTATTTGGATCATAACCAACATTTCTTAAAACGTTAGGGTGGATCATGCCACAACCTAAGAGCTCAATCCAACCATCACCACCACAAGTTGAACATCCTTTGCCGCCACATTTAAAACAAGAAACGTCAACTTCGGCCGAAGGTTCTGTAAACGGAAAAAAACTTGGCCTAAATTTTAATTTTATATTTGGTCCTAGTAATGACTTCATTAACTGATCTAAAGTTCCTTTCAAATCAGCAAAGGATATATTATCCGAAACAGCAAAACCTTCTATCTGATGAAAAACAGACAAATGAGTGGCATCTTCAGCCTCATAGCGATAAGTTCTGCCTGGTACAATTACTTTTAAAGGAGGTTTTCTATTTTTCATTGCTCGTATTTGAACAGGAGAAGTATGAGTTCTCATCAAAAGACCGTTGGTCAACCAAAAAGTATCCCAAGCATCTCTGGCTGGATGCTCTTTGGGAATGTTTAAAGCTTCGAAGTTATGATAATCGTCTTCTACCTCAGGGCCTTCTACAATCTCATAGCCTAAAGACTTAAAAATATTTTCTATCTCTCTAATTGTTTGGGTTATAGGATGAAGATGACCTAATTTATGCCTAATCCCCGGTTGAGTTATATCAACAAACTCTTCAGTTATTTTTTCCTGTATTAAGCCTTTTTCAAGTAATATTTTCTTATTATTTATCTCTATCTCAAGTTTTTCTTTAAGCAAATTAGCTGATTGACCTGATTTTTTACGATCCTTAAAAGCTAACTTATGTAAATTTCTTAAATAATTAGTTAGCTCACCTTTTCGACCCAAATATTTTACTCTAACAGTCTCTAGACCGGCTATAGAAAAAACGCCATTAATCCGCTTTAAGGCTTCTTTTTCCATTTCTTTTAAATTAACCAACATCTTATTCCTTTCTGGCTAAAAAATAAAATTCCAATAATAGAATTGATATAACAAATAAAATACCATCAAAGATATTTAATATTTTAAGGGCTTGCAAGCCCAAAAGACCTACAAAGGCAAAGGTCACTAATAAAGCTTGACGGAAAGAAACTGTAATATTTTCATAATAATATTCATTGGAAGAAAACCATAACCTTAAATAAAAACCAATAATAGTTAAACTCCCCACTAAAGCAAAAAATAAACTACCAAAAAAACTAACAAGTCCCCAGGCACCAGTATTTTTTGGATCAAGATTTAATAATGTTAAAACCCAGGCAAGCCAACATAATGCTGTAGAAATAGCTATGCCAATTATATAAGCAGAAAGTGTCATAAGCTTTCTTTTATCTCTCTATCAATTTCTTTTAGGACCTTTTGAGCCACTTCAGCATATTTTTTATTCTTTAGTGACTCTCTAATTTCTCTATCACGCTCCTCTAAGTCACGTAATTTTCTGGCTTCCTGCTTAGTTTCTTCAATCTTTTTTTGAATTAAATCAGCTTTTTCAAAAACTAGTGGTTTGCCCATAAGCTTTCTCTCAATTTCTTTAAGTTCCTGCTCAATTTTATCTTTTTTGTCCTCTAAAACCCTTAACTGTTCGGAATTTCTTAAGCCCAAGTTAGCAGATATTTTATCTCTTTCTATTAAATTATTCTTGACCCTAACTTTTTCATCATAACGCATATCCTTCAAACAAATGGGACAGTGGGGATCCGGATCCTCTAAAAGTTTTATTTTAAGATCAAACTCCTGGCTTCTCTTTTTAAGAGCCTGATTTGATTCTTTTATCTTAGAAATGCTTTCTTTTAGATTATTTAGAAACCTCTCTTTAGAAATTTTTTCTTCTTCAGACTTTTTTATATTAGTCTTATCGCTTTTTAAATTATCAAGCTCGATCTCTAAAGAAGAAATTTCATCAATTTTACGCTCAAGGCTTCCTAATTTAAAAGAAATCATTTCCTGTTCCATTAAAAGCTTGCGCCTTTCCAGGCGGATTGTATCTTCCAGCTCTTTTTTCATTTTTTCCAATTTAGCTAACCAATTCATAGTAATATTTTACTCCCCAAGTTGAGGCTTATCAACTTCAGCCACCTCAATCTGTTTCTTTTTGTTATCAGAAATTTTTAAAATGTCTTTATCAACTTTTTTTAATTCTTTATAGGCTTTATTATAGGTTGTTACAGTGGTTGATAAATTAGAACCAACTTTTTTAAAGTATTCATCGTAAGCCAAAAGGTGCCTATCTAGATTTTGAACATTTTTAAGAATATCTTTGACAGACTCTTCAATTTCCAATGAGCGTAAGCCCTGAAGAACTGTTTGCAAATAAGCAGCAAAAGAAGTTGGTGAAACTATAATTACTCTTTTTTCTTTAAAGGCATATTCTATTAAATCTCTGGTATTAATCTTAACTGCTCCCACTTGATTTACCAATAAATCATAATAAATACCTTCTGAAGGAATAAACATAAAAGCAAAATCCATGGTTCCCTCATTTGGTCTGATGTATTTAGCGGTTTCGTCGATTCTATTTTTTAGATCTTGTTTGAAAATTTTCTCAAGTTCTTTTCGTCTGATTTCTGATTTCTCAGTCATAATTTTATTGTAATTTTCCAAAGAAAATTTTGAGTCAATTGGAATAATTTTCTTATCTTTAACAAAAATTACAGCATCAACAATTTGTCCATCTTTAAACTGATATTGAATTTTATATTGACTTGGGTTAAAAAGATTTTTAAGTAAGGCTTCAAGATAATACTCACCTAAAATTCCTCTTTGTTTCGGATTTTTTAAAATATGCTCTAGCCCCTGAAGTTGTTCGGTAATTCCAACAACCTGTTTATTGGTATCTTCAAGTTTAGTTAATTTTTCAGTAACATCTTTAATTATGCCAACGGAGGCCGTAAACTGTTCAGTAACCTTCTTATCCAATTGATTTTGAACTTGGGAAATCTGCTGTTGCAACATCAGAATACTTTGATCGTCTTTCTGTGTTTTGTTAGCATCAATCCTCTTGGTTAAAAAATAAGTCAAGCCAAAAAATCCCGCAGAAATAACTATTATTAAAATAAGAATATCGCTATTCATTAGCTTTAATTATAGCAGATTTAAGAACATAAAAAAATGCTTTATGTTTATTTTTTATTCACTTCCTTACTTCTAAAAAAGCACGAAATTTGATTTTTTTAGTTTTTCAGAATCTTTTTTAATTATCTCTAAAAGCTCATCTATTCTTTGATAACTTTTTTCATAATCAGACTGTATAGCGGAAGAATCTATAGAGACAAAAGGATTATCGATACTTGAAAGAGCCTCTTGATTACCATTCTCAATGGCCAACGATAACTCTTTAACTGTTTTTAAGACTTTATCGTGAGTTTCTTTCATACTTTGAGGTACTTTTAATCTCTCTAAAGCTTCTTGCCACCTTTTAACTGGATTTTTAAGAGCTACTAGGCCTTGCTCTTTATTTAGGGCAGATAAGTCTTTATTGTTAAGCTTACGAGATTCATTTAAAGCGTCTCTGAAGAAATCTAAAGCACTATTAAACAAATCAATACTATAAATACCTTCTTCTGAGAGTTTTTCCCCAAGCTCCAGATACTCCTTAATATCATTTGATAATTGCTGAGTTTTTTTTGGAGAAGTTAAATTAGATAGAACATAAAGATTAGCCTCTGCTTTAGTTTTAATTTTGTCATATATTTCTCTTTGATCTTCTAAATCTTTAGTTAAGGAATATAGCTTATTCTCATCAAAATTAACTGCATTATCATAAATTTCTTTATTATCAAGACCAGTTAACCAAACCTCAGAAGCTATAATAATTTCATTAACTTTTTCGGAATAGAAAACCACCCTAGAACCATACCAAAAACCATATAAAACAATTCCAAGAATTATTAAGACAAAAAAACTTATTATAATAACTATTTTTTTTATATTACTTGGAGGTAAACTATTGTAAGAACTGCTGTTAAAACTTGGTTGCATCTGGCCAGTATTGGCCTGGTTAAGTTGAGTAGATTGATTATTGTTAGGATTTATTTGCCTAGAAAGACCATCAAGGTTTAAATTATCGGTCATTTTTCTCCTTGCTTTACTTATCATATTATACAACAAAAAAAATAAAAAAATGCCCCAAGCTAGCTTGGGGCACCTCCTTGTTATTAGAATAAAACAAAATTGGTTTTTTTAAGTTCTGGGGCTTCCTTTAGAATTTCATCTTTTAGAGATTTAATTCTATTCTCTTTATCTTCGAGATATTTAGACATTTCGTCAAAAGGGTCTTCTATATCATTAAAAATATCGTAGTTACCATCCCCTAAGGCTTTGGTAACATCTCCTACCAATTTGATTAATTTATCATGAACATCTTTGGCACTTTCAGGGGGAGTAATTTTTTCAAGTTCATCTAACCAATTATTAAACATCTTCTCCATCTCAACCATCATTTCATCCTCTGAAGATGAGGAATACATTAAATCAGACATACCTTCAACTACACCAACAGTAGCTTCCATAATTTGAATTCCATATTTAGAGGATTCTCCGAACTCTTTAGCTAATTGGGTGTATTCTTTTAAATTCTTGCCTAAACCAGAAGCCTTGCCTGGTACCCCTTTTTTAGCAACTTCTTGATAATACTTATCAATTTCGGTAGCAAATTCTTCTGTCTCATCTTTTAATTTTTTAAGCTCAGCATCAAAAGAACCACTGGCAAACTGATCAAAACTTAAAGAACTTAAATCACTATTCTTTAAAACTTCTACCTTCTTTTCAATGTCATTAACAATTTCTTCTGCTCTAGTAGCATAAGAAGCTACTTGCGAACCATTCCAAAAACCATAGCCAACAACAGAAATTAACAAAACAACTGCTACAACAATTCCAATCAAAATATTTTTATTAGGACCTGAGGAACCACTGCTTGGCATGCCTTGTGGTGGCTGACTGCCAGGTGGCATAAAACTAGAATCCTGAGCTGGGGGCATTGGCGCCTGAGTTGGCTGTTGAGGCACCTGGGGATTTAAATTTTCCGCCATAATTTCTCCTTTTGTTAATTATTTTTTATATTATATAGTAAATCTTGTTTATTAACAACAAATTTCTCACCTTTTTTGATTTCATCTTTAATAATTTTATCAGCTAAAAAGTTTTCCAAAATATCCTGAATAGCCCTTCTCATCGGCCTGGCACCAAACTCAGGCTGATAACCTTTTTCAATCAAAATATTTAAAACATCTTTGTTAATTTCAATTAAATAACCCTTGCTTTCAAAATCTTTTATCATTTTAGCAATTATATTTTTAGCAATTTGTCGTAGATTATCTTGAGTAAGCGGTTTAAACATTACAACCTCATCGAAACGATTTAAAAACTCTGGCGTAAAAATACCTTTTTTCTGAAGAGACTCAAAAACCTCTTCTTTAAGATCTTGCCAATCTCTATTTTTAGCTAATCCCTCTCTTATCATATTAGCCTCAGCATTAGAAGTTGTAATAATAATTGAATTTGTAAATTTAACTATATTGCCCATGCCATCTTTAGTGTAGCCTTCATCAAAAATTTGAAGAAAAATATTGAGAATATTTTTATGAGCTTTTTCGAGTTCATCTAATAAAATTACAGAAAAGGGTTTTTGCTTAATTTCCTTAACCAATTGCCCGCCCTCAAGCTCATCTAAACCTGTTTGTTTTTGACCCAAGAAATCTTTAATTGAGGAGGGTTCTTGATATTGATTCATATCCATTCTAATGATAGCTTTTTCATCACCAAAATAAGACTGAGCTAAGGTTTTAGCAACTTCTGTTTTACCAACTCCTGTCGGACCTAAAAACAAGAAAACTCCAATAGGCCGAGCCGAATCATTAACCTGAGCTCTCTTCCTTTTAAGAGCGTTAACAATAGCCGAGATGGCCTCATCTTGGCTTACTACTCTTTGGTGCATAACCTCTTCTAACTTCAATAAAGAATTTTTTTCTTCTTTTGCAACTGTAGCAACTGGGATCGATAAAATACCTTCACAAACTCTACTAACTATCTGTTTATCAATTACATCCAAGCTATCTCTTTTAGCGCAAGAAATTACATTTTCCATTAAGTCTATGGCTTTGCGAGGAAATTCTCTATCATCAATAAATTGATCAGCTATCCGATAAATTTCCTTTAAAGCATTGTAGGTTAGTCTAACTTGATATTTACTGAAAAAATAAAGGCTTAAGTCAGCCAAAACCTTAATAGTTTGATCTTTGGTTGTTGGCGGTATCTTAATATTTTCAAATAAACCTGCAAAAGAAGATTTAGGCGAAAGATAGGATTCATAATTTCTTTGAGTAGTAGCGCCAATTACCCTAATCTCACCCGACTGAAGATAAGGACTTAAAACTTCGGTGGCATCCACAGCCCCAACCTTTCCATTGCCACCTTGAAATAAAGTATGAATGTTGTCGATAAATAAAATTATATTACCAGCCTGGGCTGCATCTTGGAGAACCATTATAAGCCTTTGTTGAATTTCTTGAGGATTCTGAACTCCAGCCACTAAAGCTTCAGTGTTAAGCTGAATAATTCTCTTGTGTTTTAACTCTTTTGTGGTTTCATAACTAAAAAGCTTAGCAGCTAAAGCATTAACAATGGTTTTTTTGCCTGAACCCGGCTCACCAATTAACAAACAATTATTATTACCGGGCTTAGAAAGTACAGTTTCTATCTGAGAAATAATATGTTTTCGGCCAACTACATAAGATTCATCAAAAAATTTCGGACCATTAATATGCATACCATAGATATCTAAATATAAGGTGTAACCATAAGCCCAGTCTTCACCAATACCAGTAACATTAGTTTTAAGTTTTTCAATTAAAGGTTTTTGATATTTAGCTTTATTAAAAACTGAGTTAGCCCAAAATAAGATATTCCTAATATCATTTAATTCTAATTCTAAAGTAGCGCCAAAGCTATCAAAATCAGGTAAAAGTTTAATAAAACCATAAAAAATATCAGCTGTCGTTAATCTTTTTTCTCCTTCAGCCAAAGCACTCTCTATAGAGTTATCTAAAATCAGACCTAGAGATTCTTGACCATTTGAAGCTGAAATCTGAGTTAAGATTATTGATAGATGACTATCGGTAACACCCATTTCGTTTAAAGCAAAAATTACTCTTTTAGATGAAACTATGTCAGAAAAAAGTTTACCCAAATCACAGTTATTAAGATCATACTTGCCAAAAATTCTGGCTACTTCCAAATCAGCTATGGCAAAAACATTAAAGTTATTTTTGTCTGGTGAGATTTCCCTTAACCTCTCTTCTTGGCGAAAATATAATCTTAAAAAGACATAAATAATAAAAGATTTTACTCCTAAAAATCCTAAAAATTTAAAAACATAGATCAGGGCTTCAAAATTAACCAGCTTTAAATAATCAAGCAAAATTAAAATATATGAAAAAATACCTAATAACCAAATTGCCTTTAAAACAATGAAAATATTCTCAGATTTAAAATAATGCCACAAATTAGCAGTCTGAATATAACTATAATCTTTTTGATAATCTATTTGATATTTGCTCATATTAAATAAAAATATAAATAAATGATATTAAAGCAATAGCCGGCATAAAAAACCAAAAAACCAAGCTAAAAGCCAAAAATAAAATATAGAAAAATAGAAAAACTAAATAGACGATAATCAAGAAAAATCTTAAAACAAAACCAACTAAGCGGGAAATAAGGGTATCAGCTAAGGATTGAAAAAAATTATCAAGACCTCTGCCTTGCTGACCAACAATTCTTTTCCAGGGTTTAAAAATATTAGTTATTAAGTCAATCGGCGAAAAATAATTTGAAGTATGTATAAAATAGGCCGACAAAAAATCGAACAAAGAAGCAATTCCCTTTGAATACCACCACCTAAATAATGTAGGTAAAAAAGTAAAATATACCATTTAAATTACTATAACTCATTTAAGGCTAAAAATTAACTAACAAAATTAAGATAATTTATCCTTTTAAATCTAAGAGGCTTTGCAACCACAATAAACGGGAAACTTTCTATTAAAGTATTAAATTTATTAACGGATTTATTATAAAATTTCCTAGAATATAAAATTCTCTCCTCAGTATCGAAATAAGCTTCAGATAGCTTCTTAAAGCTTTCAGAGGCTCTAATTTTGGGATTACTTTCTAAGATTATAAAAACTTCGCTTGAGACACTCTCATTTTTTATTTGACTCGAACTAGAAACAAAATCTTTTTTAGCCCTACTTAGGGAAATTAATGTCTGAAGCTCTTTTTCATACGAAGCAAAGGCTTTAACCACATCTAACATCTGAATTATCAAGTCATGCCTTCTTTTGAGTTCTGCGTCAATATTACTTAAAGAATTTTTGACCCTCTGCCTTAAAACAACCATCCTGTTATACATCGATAATATTACAGTCCCTAAAATTAAGGTGTTCCCAAATGTTAACAAAAGCCCCATCAATTCCTTGCTAAACGAAAAGAGATATTCTGCTGCAAAAACAGAAAGAGTAAAGGCAATGGCAATAATAAGATGAATGGAATAAAGAATTAACTTTCCTCTATAGAAACTATCAACATACTGGCTTCTGTTATCTCTACTAACTATTAAGGGGTGATTAGTATCTTCTGAAATTACCAACTTACCATTCTTCTTTTTTATAACTCCATAAAAAAAGGCATTAATATTTGGTCTTAAAACATACTCGCTTTTCCTATACTTTTGCATACCGTACCTTATACCTAAAAACTTTTTATCAGATTCTTCACCGTAGACCTGTCTAAATAAAACTTGTTCAGTATTAATTTCACT
>CAZGIU010000002.1:0-35161 GCA_964526535.1 uncultured Candidatus Saccharibacteria bacterium
GACAATAATTTTAATTTCATATAAAATATGATAATCCAACAAGGTAAATAATTAAAGGAGAACAAATGGGAGAAGAAACAAAAACAGAGGAAGTGGTTGAAGAAACCAAGCAAAAAGACAAAGATTACCTGAAAGTTATCAAAAAAGGCTTAAATCATGCTCTTAATGAAGCAGCTGTGGTTTTTTCGCTACCCAATCTAACCATCAGTTTAGCCTCAGTTTTAACGGTTATTTTTGTAAACTACGTCTCAACTGAAATTTCAAAGTTAATGGAAGCCAAGTTTTATGCAAATCCAACTATGTACATAGTCTTTACTATGGTAGTTTTAATGTCCTACTTTTTAGCAATTTTAGGTCCAGCTATTGTTTATGCTATTAGAACAAAAAAATGGCTTTCATTGGTTTATATACCTGTTCTGGAAATAATCTGGCTTGCTATCTTTTTAGCTGTTTTATTTTTTACAACCGCTGATAAAACTTTTCCAACTTACAATTTCCAGTAAAATAAATTTTGTCTTTAAAAAAATAGCCCGCTTGGGCTATTTTTTTATTTCACCAGATAATGACCATGAAGTATAGTTAGTAATCTTTATTTTAACAAAACAACCAACTAAGGACTTATCGCCCCTAAATCTCACGGATTTAAAGGTTCTGGTCCGACTGTACAAATAATTTTTAGCTGACTTATCGACTAAAACAATTTCTTCCTTATTAAGATATTTCCGATTATTTTGTTTGGCTGTTTTTTCAAGAATTTTAGTTAATGTTTTCTCTCTTCTTAATTTTTCTTTTTTGCTAACATTATCATTCATCCTAGCTGCTTGTGTTCCGGCTCTTTTGGAATATTGAGCGATATAGGCCATATCATATTTAGCCTTCCTAAAAACCGCTTTGGAGTCTTGGAATTGTTTTAAGGTTTCTCCAGGAAAACCAACTATGATATCAGTCGACAAACTCATATTAGGTATTTTTTTTCTTAACTTATCTAGCAATATGAAATATTTTTTCTGAGTATATTTTCTATTCATTTTTTTTAAAATCTCATTATTACCTGCCTGAATGGGTAAGTGAATATATTCCGTAACCTTTTCGGAAGAGCTAATAGCTTCAATAATATCATCGCTCATATCATGGGGATTAGAAGTAATAAATCTTATCCAAAAATCACCTTTAATATTATTAACCGACTTTAAAAGATTAGAAAAATTATGTTTTTTATCTTTTAAATTCTTGCCATAACTATTAACATTCTGTCCCAAAAGAACAATTTCTTTATAGCCTGATGAAACTAAATAATTAACTTCTCTTAGAATAGACCTAAAGCTTCTCGACTTTTCTCTTCCTTTGGTATATGGAACTGCACAATAAGTACAAAAATTGTCACAGCCTATCATTATAGGCACAAAAGCCGAAAATTTATTCCCATAATCAGGTTTTATTGAGAAAAAATTTAGTTTCCCATTATTCAAAACTTTATTAAGACCGAGCATTTTAGGAATTTTAGGAATATCTTTGTTGTCGATAATTAAATCAAAAATCTTTTTCATTTTAGATTTATCTTGAGGCAAAACACAGCCAGTTAAGATTAGCTTTTGTTTACCATGCCAATTTTTTAACTTACCAAAAATTCTATCTATGGCAGACTGACGAACAGAACAAGCCATAACCATAATAATATCTGCTTCTTCCAATTTTATAGTTTTTTTAAAACCAATTGATTTAAACACAGAATCAGCTCTTTCTGAATCAGACTTATTCATCTGGCAACCTAAAACCCAAATATAATATTTTTTTGACATAAGCTTATGCTACAAATTAAAGTTAAATATGTCAATTTATGTTATAAATAAATCATGGGGAAGCATAAATATTATTTCTTTGGTTTAATCTAATCAATCGCTTCTGGCAAAACAAGCCTGGCTAAGCACCTAGTCAATAGGTTTGATTTCTCATACATACCTTCAACTACCACTAAATTACCAAGAAAAGGAAACATAAAAGAATATAAACATACTGCGGTAAAGATTTTTAAGATCATATAAAAAAATAATGAACTATTGGGATATACTATTTTTGTCAGTCATTATTATGACAAATTGAAAAAACGTCGAAGAAAAAATAAATAAACATCATTCAGTTTACATCTTAAACCCTGACCAAGTGAAAAAACTAAAATATTTTTAATTCAGCCAAAAAAATCTTTTTTAAAAAACATCAAAAAAAAAATTAAAAAATAAAGGCCGCAGTCAAAAGAAATATCAGAAAGACTTAAAACAATTGAAAAAGAGTTAAAGCTTATGGAGAAGCTGAAAGAAGCCAATTTAGTTGATTATGTTATTAAAACCTTAGATAACGATTATGATTATGCCAAAAAATAAATAGAGAAAATAGCTAAGAAGCATTTTTAGCCAACAAAAACTTAGCTTCTTTTTTTAATTTTGTTTTTTCTTTTTTTGCATTTCTATCGTCAATTATTTTTATCATATGCTTAATAATCGGGATAGCAAAATCTACTTTTGGCTCCCTGGTTTTTTCATCTAAAAGTCCAAATAGTCCTGGATTATGATTAACCTCTAAAACCAAATAATCACTGCCTTTAATTAAAAAATCAATACCAATAATATCTAACCTAAAAGCTTTAGAAATTTTAATTGATAACTTTTTAAGTTTTTTAGGAATATCCTCTATGGGTATCAATTCTGCTTTACCGCCTTTAGCCATATTTGATTTATAACTTTTAGTGTTAGTTCTCTTATAAGCACCCACAATTTTATTGCCAGCCATTAAAACTCTAATATCTACTCCTTTAGATTCTTCAATATACTCCTGAACAAAAAATTCAGTGTATCTAGTTTTGCCAATTATGCCCTCTATCTGCTCTTTACTATTAACTAAATAAATTCCTATGCCCAAGGAACGGAATCTGTTTTTTAAAATTAGGGGGAACTTCATCTTTTTATCAAATTTAACCCCTGGCTTAACGAGAGCTATTTCTGGACTCTTTATTTTTTTCTGTGCCAAAATCATATGAGTTAACAGTTTATCTCTAGCTCTTCTCATGCCCTGAGTAGTAGGCACCATCCTAATTCTTTGCATATCACAATAGGTCCTAAAAAGCTCCTTATAAAAGTGTTTAACGGTTTTTCCTAATCTATCTATTATTAAATCTGGCCATTTAGTCACTTTTTCTTTTTTGTAGTACCAAACTAAATTATCGTTTTCGTCAATCACAAACTTGAACCTATCAATATCAATTAAAATAACATCTACGTCTAATTTTTCGCCTGCTTCAACAAAAAGGTGGTCAGTATATTTTGAATATTTCATGTCATAACCTAAAAACCAGATTGTTTTTCTTTCTTCCATAAGAACATTCCTTTACTTTTTAGAATTTATTTCTTTTGTGAGAATATCTTTTACAATTGATATCTTTTTTGTACCCAAGTTACCTTTTTTATAGGACCTAACCGAGACACTATTTAATTGTTTTTCTTTGTCACCAATAATTAACATATAAGGTATTTTTTCTATCTCAGCTTCTCTAATTTTTTTACCAACAGATTCAGGCCTTTTATCAATTGTGATTCTAATGTTACTCTCTTTTAGAACTTTCTCAATACTTTTAGCATAAGATAAATGTTTTTTATCGGATATGGGAATAATTCTGACTTGTTCCGGAGAAAGCCATAAAGGTAAGACTCCGGCAAAATGTTCCAATAAAATACCCATAAACCTCTCTAAAGAACCATAAGTTACTGTATGAATTACAACTGGAATTTTTTCTTTACCATCTTTATCTATATAAGAAAGTTTGAATCTCTCCGGAATTTGAAAGTCTAGCTGAATAGTCCCCATTTGCCATTCCCTGTCCAAAGAGTCTTTCATCAAAATATCAATCTTAGGACCATAAAAAGCACCATCACTATCAAGAACTTCAAATTTTTTCTTACTTTCCTTTAGAATTTTCTTTAACTCTTTTTCTGCTTTATCCCAAGCCCTTTTATCCCCCATAAATTTTTCTGGCCTAGTGCCAAGCCTAAAAGAATATTCTAAATTAAAAATAGAATAAAATTTATCAACTTTATCAAAAACATTTTTATACTCTTCTCCTATCTGATTTTCAGAAATAAAAATATGAGCATCATCTTGGCAAAACTCCCTAACACGCAAAAGACCATTTAAAGTCCCAGATCTTTCATTTCTATGTAATGTGTCTGAGTCACTTAACCTTAAAGGAAGCTCTTTATAGCTTCTTAATTGACTTGCAAAAACTATCATAGCATTAGGGCAATTCATTGGCTTTAAAGCATAAATTTCTTTATTTTCAGTTTTAGAAATAAACATTTCTTCCCTATAATGATCCCAATGACCAGAAGTTTCATAAAGCTCTTTTTTATTTATAAGAGGGCTTTTTATTTCCAAATAACCTCTTTTATCATTTTCCTCCCTCCAAAAGCTAATAAGCTCGTTTAAAACAGTTAAACCCTTTGGAAGCCAATATGGCATTCCAGGAGCAGTTTCGTGGAACATAAATAAACCAAGCTGTGGTCCCAATTTTTTATGATCCCTTTTTTCAGCTTCTTCAAGATTTTTTAGATAGGATTCTAACTCTTTTTTGGAATAAAAAGCAGTTCCATAAATCCTTTGAAGCATTTTATTCTTTTCATCTCCACGCCAATAAGCTCCAGAAATTTTTAAAAGTTTAAAGGCTTGAATTTCTCCTGTAGAATCAAGATGAGGACCTTTGCATAAATCGATAAAATCGCCTTGACGAAAAAAAGAAATTTCTTTATCTGATATCTCCTCAACTAACTCTATTTTATATGGCTGTTTTATTTTTTTAAGAAATTCTATGGCTTTCTTTCTTCCCAATTTTTCAGGTTTAATCTCAAGATTATCTGAAATTAGTTCTGTCATTTTTCTTTCAAGCATCTCTAAGTCTTCGGGAATTAAAGTCCTTGGCAAGTCAAAATCATAATAAAAACCATCCTTAATCGCAGGTCCTATACCTAATTTAGCTTCTGGAAACATCCACAAAACAGCTTGAGCTAAAACATGAGAAACTGAATGCCTAAGTTTTTCTAAACTTTTTTCTTTATTCATTTTACCTCCAAATAAAAAATGTCCTCAAAATGTCGGGGCCCTTTCAGGCGGTTCCACCCAACTTTCCCAATGGGACACTCTTTTGATTTGATAACGGCCAAATCTTCCGAAGCTCAGAGATTGGTTAGTTCTCTTCAAAGCTTTATTATCCTAACCTTATTTTAGCTCTTGATGCTTTTAAGTCAAGATTTTAGATATTTAAAATAGGAAGCAATGGCTATCATAGCAGCATTATCAGTAGAAAGATTTAACTCAGGCATAAAAAACAAAAAACTCTCATTGAGTGATTCTTTTTTTAGAGAATTTCTTAGTTTCTTATTAGCAGAAACACCCCCAGATAAAAGTATTGATTTAGCCTTGTGTCGCCTAGCTGCCCAAATAGTTTTTTTAATCAAAACTTCAATAACTGCTTTTTGGAAACTAGCAGCTAAGTCTTGTTTTTGTTTTTGAGAAAGCCTGCTTATTTTTTTTACCTCATACAAAACTGCTGTTTTTAGACCTGAAAAACTAAAATCCAAACTAGGTAATTTTTTTTCTAAAAAACCATTTTTATTTCTAATAGTTTTTTCCTTAATATCAAACAATGGGAAGCTATATTTTAAACTATTGCCTTTTAGCGATATTTTTTCTATAGCCGGCCCACCTGGATAACTAAGATCTAAAAGTCTGGCTACTTTATCAAAAGCCTCACCAGCAGCATCATCTTTAGTTTGACCCAATGTTTCATATTTATAATGACCAATCATTTTTATAATCTGAGTATGACCACCTGAAACAACTAAAACCACAGCTGGAAAAATAATTTTTTCCGGCCTAATAAAATTAGCATAAATATGGCCATCCAGATGATTTATCTCAAAACAAGGTTTTTTAAGTATCTTAGCCAAAATCTTAGTAAAAGAAATGCCTACCACTAAACTTCCAACTAAGCCCGGTTTAGCAGTAACCGCAATAGCATCTATTTTATCAAGTCCAATCTTAGCTTTTTTGATAGCCAAGTCAGCCACCTTCAGGATTGCTTCAACATGAGCCCGAGAAGCAACTTCTGGAACTATTCCTCCATAAAGCTGGTGTATTTTTATTTGAGATGAAACAATATTAGATAGAATTTTTATTTTTTTATCAGAAAATGATACAAAGGATACAGAAGTTTCGTCACAGCTTGTTTCAATTCCCATAATTATTTTCTTCATAATTAAAAGTATAAAACAAAGACCATCTTTTACCAATTAACTATTTAAGTTATGATAAAAAATATGGAAGTTAAAATATTAGATATTAAAAATAAAGAAGCGCACAATTTATTTAACCAGAACTTACTACTACAACAATGGGAATGGGGAGAATTTAAAAAACAAAATGATTGGCTGCCCATAAGAATTGGAATTTTTGAAAAAAATAAGCTAACTTATTCTATTCAGCTAATGAAAAAGAAATTACCGCTTGGTTTAAGTTTTTTTTATTCACCGTCTGCTAAATTTCCAAAAAATAAAACTTTAAATATCTTTAAGGGTGGAATTAATGAATTAGCAAAAAAAGAAAAAGCAATCTTTTTAACTGTGGAGTTTTCTGAAGAATTTGACGAAGATCAAACAAAGAAATTGAAAAAAGCTGGTTTTAAAAAATCATTTCAAAAAATTCAACCGCCTAATACTTTAATTTTAGATATCTCAAAAGACGAAGAAAAAATCTTAGAACAAATGAAACAAAAAGGACGTTATAATCTCAGGCTAGCTAAGAGAAAAAAAATAAAAATAAAAGAAGTGACTAAAGAAAAAGACTTTCAAGACTACCAACTATCTCATAAAGAAACAACCCAGAGGGATAAAATATCTGCCAGGCCGTTTTCATATTTAAAAAATCTTTTTTGTTTTTTAAAAGAAAATAAAATGGGTACGGTTTTTTTAGCATACTATAAAAAAAATCCAATAGCCGGTGTAATTATTTCTGTTTTAGGTAAAAAAGCTACTTATCTTTATGGAGCTTCTTCAAATACTCACAGAAATGTTATGGCTCCTTATCTTTTGCAATGGGAAGCAATAAAATACGCTAAACAAAAAGGGGCTTTAAGTTATGATTTTTATGGCATAGCACCTTCTAATCAATTAAATCATAAATGGGCAGGCATAACTAAGTTTAAAAAACAATTTGGTGGTGAAGAGATTAGCTTGCTGGGATCATATGACTTAATTTTTAATAAATTCTGGTATTTTTTGTTTAAAATAATCTCTAAAATAAAGAAATGAAAATAATAAGAAAATTAAAACTTTGGATCAGAAAAACTTTATCTATTCTATATGTATTTTTATATGGTGCTCCCTCAAGAAAAATGCATATTATAGGAGTTACTGGTACTAACGGCAAAACAATTACTGCTAATTTAATTTGGGCAATTCTTAATAAAAATGGGAAAAAAACTGGTTTGATTTCTGATGTTAATTTCAGAATGGGAGAAATTGAATGGCTTAATACTTTTAGAGGAAAAAATTTTACCCATTTTAACATTAGAAAGCTCTTAAGAAGAATGTTAAAAACTGAGTGTGAATATGTAGTAATTGAAGTTTCTTATAACTCTATCTCTAAAACTCAACTTTGGGCTATAAATTTTGACACCGCTGTCTTAACAAACTTAACTCACGATCATTTAATCCACCAAAAAGACTTCGAAGAATATCAAAATACTAAAAGTCAACTTCTTTCAGATACCGTAACAGCTAAAAGATATGATAATACCCCCAGAAGAATTATTCTAAATGCTGACTCAACCTCATATGACTTTTTTAAAAATTTCAAAGGAGATGAAAACTATACTTATAGCATTAGAAACAAGGAAACTAATATAAAGGCAGAAAGAATTAAAGTTTCAGGAGACTCAACCTACTTCACTGTAAAAACACCTTTAGGCAAGATAGATATTAAAATGAAACTTCCTGGAGCCTTTAATATCTACAATGCCCTGGCTGCTATCTCAGTGGGAGTTTCTGAAAACATATCTTTGAAAAAAATAAAATTAGCTTTGGAAGAATTTGATGGAGTACCAGGAAGAATGGAAAAAATAAATGAAGGGCAAAATTTTTCTGTTTTTGTAGATTATGCCAGCACTCCTTTTGCTTTTGAAGAGATTTTTAAATCGGCCAAAGAATTAGTAGGTCCTAATGGTCGTATCATCTCTGTTTTTGGGGCAACTGGAGAACAAAATAAAGGAAAGAGACCAAAATTAGGAAAAATTGCAGCCAAGTATTCAAAATATTGTTTTTTGACACTGGAAGATCCTGGGAAAGAAGACCCCTTAGAGATTATTAATCAAATCGAACCAGGCCTTAAAAGCTTGGACCAAAAAGAAAATATCGATTATTTTAAAATAATCGATCGTCGGGACGCCATAAAAAGAGCTTTTGAATCAACCAGAGAAGGAGATGTGGTTTTACTTTTAGCTAAAGGGCATGAAACTAATATGGTTTTAAAAAATCATTTAATTCCATGGGATGAAAGACAGGTAGCCAGAGAAGAATTAAGAAAATATCTCAAAAAAAATCCCAGTGCAAAAAAATAATATTTAAGAAGCAAAAAATAAAGTAAGTGATTGGTCACTTACTTTATTTTTTAATATTTTAACTGATTTCATTTATAGCCTATTATTTATACTTTTAGAAATATTATTTAATTAGAGAATTTACAAACTTTGAGTTAAAATATATCTATAGATGAAAAAACAAAAAATTCTTTTAATAGACGCTAACGCCCTGATTCACAGGGCTTTTCATGCCTTACCTCCTTTAACAAATAAGAGGGGGGAAATTGTTAACGCTGTTTATGGTTTTTTGACAATTCTTTTTAAGGCAATAAATGATATCAAACCAGAATATATAGCTATAGCTTTTGACTTTCCTAAACCCACCTTTAGGCATAAAAAATTTAAAGAATATAAGGCAACTAGAGAAAAAGCTCCTCAAGAGCTTATCTCTCAGTTCGATAAAGTAAAAGAAGCTATTAATGCCTTTTCTTTCCCCTACTTTGAGAAAGAAGGTTTTGAAGCTGATGATTTAGTTGGGACTTTAACCACTAAAGCCAAAGAACATGAGATAGAAGCAATTATAGTAACTGGTGATGCTGATGAAATACAGTTAGTTAACGAGAACACAAAAGTTTATACAATGAGGAGGGGCTTTACTGATACAATTTTATATAATATTGCTCAAGTAAAAGAAAAATATGAAGGCCTGAGGCCTGAACAATTAATAGATTTTAAAGCCCTAAAGGGAGATTCTTCTGATAATATCCCTGGTTTGAAAGGAATTGGTGACAAAACAGCTATTCATTTAATTAAAAACTATGGTAATCTGGAAAATCTTTATTTTGAGTTAGAAAAAAATTCTGAAAAAACTAAAGCCCTGATAAAACCAGCTGTTCTAAAAACATTAAAAAACTCTAAAGAAATAGCCTTCAAAAATAAAGAACTAGTAACCATACTAAAAAATGTGCCAATCGATTTTAATATTAATAACAGTTTCCTATCAGATTATAACAAACAAGAAGCTTTGAAATTTTTAAATAACTATGGCTTCAAAAGTCTTATAAATAAAATGCCTGTTTGTAACAGAGAAATGAAAAAAGAGCTTGATTGGCAATACAAGATAATTAGAAACAAAAAAGAATTGACAAATCTAATAAAAGAGATATCTAAGGCTGGTTATTGTGCTATCGATACAGAGACCGAAAATCTAGACAGTATAAACGCTCAGTTAGTTGGTTTATCTTTCTCTTGTTCTGAAAATCTGGGCTTTTACTTGCCTTTTGATAAATCAAACAAAGAAACTTTAAGCATTCTTAAGAAATTTTTTGAAGATAAAAAGGTAAAAAAGATCGGCCATAATCTTAAGTATGACATTAATGTGCTTAAAAGCTACAATATTAATCTTGAAAATATATACTTTGATACAATGTTAGCCTATTACTTAATACATCCTGGGGATAGAAGATATAATCTTAACGACCTAGCCTTTATTGAATTAGGCTATCAAAAAATAAAAATAGAGAGCTTAATTGGAAAAAAAGGCAAAAATCAACAAAAAATGTCTGAAGTTGATATAGAAAAGATTGCCCAATATTCTTCAGAAGATGCAGTAATAACCTTTAGACTTTTTAAAAAAATAAAGAAACAATTGATTAAAAGTAAGCTGGAAAAACTTTTTAAAGAGATTGAAATGCCCATTATTCCTGTTCTGACAAAAATGGAAAAAAATGGTGTCAAAATTGATGAAAAATTCTTAAAAATTTTATCCGAAAAGTTAAAGGTCAGAATAAAACAACTAGAGAATAAAATTTGTAAAATTTCTAATTGTAATTTTAATTTAAACTCGCCAATTCAGCTTAAAGAAATTTTGTTTAATAAATTAAAAATAGCCGATGGCTTAGAAATAAAAAAGAAACTAAGAAAACTAAAAACCGGGGGCTATTCAACAGACGCTAAAAGCCTTGAAAAGTTAAAAACTTATCACCCTATAATTAAGTTAATTATTGAACATCGAGAACTAAGCAAACTAAAAAACACTTATACCGACTCTTTGCCAAAATTAATTAACAAAAAAACTGAAAGAATACATACCAGCTTTAACCAGACTATAACCGCAACTGGCAGGCTTTCCTCTTCTGATCCTAACCTTCAAAATATACCAACTAGAACTGAAATTGGCAGAGAAATCAGAAAAGCCTTTGTGGCAGCAAAAGGATACCAACTAATATCGGCTGACTATTCTCAAATTGAACTAAGAATTATAGCTCATCTATCTGGTGATAAAAAAATGATAGATTCTTTCATAAAAGGAGAAGACATACATCAAAAAACAGCTGCTGAAGTAAATGAAGTAAGCTCTAAAAATGTTAGTTATGAAATGCGACAAGCAGCCAAAGCAACAAACTTTGGAATTGTTTATGGTATTGGACCTCATGGTTTATCAGAACAATTAGGCTGGTCCAGAGATGAAGCTAAAAGATACATTGAAAAATATCACCAAAAACATCCTCAGTTAATTAAATTTTTAGAAAAAATAATAATCGACACAAGAAAGAAAGGATTCACTAAAACTCTCTTAGGTAGAATAAGACCGATACCAGAAATTAACTCACCCAATTTTCAGGTAAGGAATTCGGGCGAAAGAATGGCCATCAATTTTCCAGCCCAAGGCACAGCTGCTGATTTAATTAAAAAGGCAATGATAGAAATAGACAAAAAAATTTCAAAGATTTCACCTAAAAGCAAAATAATAATTCAGGTTCATGATGAATTGCTTTTTGAGGTACCTAAAAATGATGTTAACAAAATAATACCTTTTATAAAAAAAGAAATGGAAAGTGTTTATCCTGACCTTGCGGTTCCTATTAAAGTTGATATATCATTAGGAAATAACTGGCAGGAATTAAAAAAGATTAATATTTAAAGGAGCATGAAAATATGAAAAAATATTCAATAATTACCTTAATTGTTCTAATAATAATTTTTGGAACAATAATTGCCTTTATGTCGGCACCTGAAGAAAAAAAAGAATCAAAAGTATCGATACCGCAAGACAAAATACTTTATTTTTACTCAGATGCTTGTAGTTATTGCATAAAACAAAAACCTATATTAGAAGAATTAGAAACTGAGGGAGTTAAATTTGAATATATGGACGTAGCGGCTAATCCTGAATATTATACTGAATATCAAGTTTCGGGCATACCTACTTTTATTTTTAAAGAAATAAACAATAAACGAGTCGGCTATCAAGAAAAAGAAGTTTTAAAAAAATTCTGGGAAGAAAATAAATAATATGCCTGAATTACCAGAGGTAGAAACAGTTGTCAGGGGCTTAAAAGCAAAGATTTCTGGTCATAAAATAATGTCTGTTTTTTCTGACTGGCCTAATATAATAAAAAATACAGAGCTTAATAACTTCAAAAAACAAATTACTGGTCTTTTAATAGAAGAAATTAAAAGACATGGTAAATATATTATTATTGAATTAAGCGGTCAAAAAAACTTAATCATTCATTTAAAGATGACAGGCAATTTAATTGTTAGCCATTGTTTTGAAATAAAAAATAATAAACTTAAAATTAAATCAAGCTTTGACTGTCCAGATACTTTCATAGACAACAGGAATAAAAAACACATTCATTTCTCTCTTGGCTTGGACAAAAATAAAATAATTATTTTTTATGATATAAGAAAATTTGGTTCAGTAAGGCTATTAGATAGAAAAAAAACAGATATTTTTTTAGAAACATTGGGACCAGATGCTATTGATAAAAATTTAACTCTTGAGAAATTTAAAAATATATTAAAAAAGAGCAACCAAACTATTAAAAAAACCCTCCTATATCAAAAAAATATTTCAGGCATAGGTAATATTTATGCTGACGAAATACTCTTCTTATCAAGAATAAATCCAAAAACAAAAGCCAGTTTAATAAAAAATTCTGAATTTAAATTAATATTTATGGCTATGAGAAAAATATTGAATCAAGCAATTGAAATGGGAGGTACAACCTTTTCTGATTTTAAAAATACCGAAGGAGAAACTGGTAATTATTATAATTTTCTTAAAGTTTATCAAAGAGAAAATAAACCCTGCAATCTTTGCCAAACAAATATAAAAAGAACATCCATTAATAATAGATCGTCCTTTTTCTGTCCAAAATGCCAAGGAAAAAATAAATGATTTTAATCATAGACGGAGAAAATTATCTGGTTTCAGAAAAAATTTCTCAAATTAAAGAAAAGTTTCTGAAAAAAAACGAAAGTAGCAATAATTTTCTTGATATAGATTTTAAAGATTTTAACTTAGATAGATTTGCGAGCGATATAAAAACTCTACCCTTTATATCAGAAAAAAGGTTGATTTTTCTTAAGAACTTTATATTAAAGGATTTATCAGAAAAGGTGAAAGATACAATTTACCAAATAATTAAATCAAAACCTGAGTCATCAATTATTCTTATTCATTTTGCAGATTCAAAAGAAATCAATAGCACATTGGGCAAAAAACTATTAAAAATAAGCAACAAACACTGGACATTTAAAGAACTAAATGGTTCAGAAATAGAAAAGTGGGCCAAAAAAGAAATAAAGGCTCGGAATAGCTCAATAAAAGAATTAGCTCTAGAAAAATTAATAACCTACACCGAAAACAATGTATCTCTTCTGGCTCAAGAAATAGAAAAATTATCTTTGTTTGCCCAAAAAAGAGAAATAACAGAAAAGGATGTTGATATTTTAGTTACTGGCAATATAGCTGTAAATATTTTTGATTTTTTAAATAGTTTGGCATCGAAAAACTCCAAAAAAGCTATTAAGGATTTAAATAATTTATTAAAAAATGGGACTCATCCTCTAGAAGTGTTAAAAATGATTATTTGGTCAATAAGAAATATGATTGAGATAAAAGATCTCGAGAAAAAAAATAAATGGGATATTATAAAAATAACCGGCTATAAACCGTTTGTGATAGAAAAAACATTATCTCAAACAAAATTATTCTCGGAAAAAGAGCTAAAGAATATCTACCAATATCTTTTAGAAGAAGAAATAGCTATTAAAAGAGGTAAAAAAGAACCTTCATTGGCTCTTAATATTTTAGCAATAAAATTAAGTTCTAAGAAAGAAATTTAAGCCTCTTTTTCTTTTTTATTACCTATAGTTTTTTTAACTATTTTTGTCTTTGATTTTTTAACTAAGCGCTTTAATTTTCTAGCTACCTTGTTAGGATGGAAAATATTTTTTTTAGCAGCTTTGTCTAATTTTTTCTGTACTTCCTGGATTTTTTTATTAACATCCTTGGAGCCCTCTTCAATAGCCTTAACAGCTTCCTTAAAAGCTTTTTTTATTTGATTTTTTGTCTCTCTATTAAGAAGTGTCCTTTTTTTTGTTTGGCGCATACTTTTCTTTTGAGATTTGATAATTGGCATTACTAATCCTTTCTAAGTAATATTTTACTAATAAAGCTTATATAAAAAATGTTAATTTGTCAAAATTAAAGAATGATTACAAAAAGAAAAATTAGAGCTAAGGCAATTCTATAGTAAGCGAACGGTTTTAGACTATGATTTTTTAGAAACTTAATTAAATATTTAATTGCTAAAAAACCGCCTATGGCAGAAACTAAAAATCCTAAAAGATAAACATCTAAAGAACTTAACATTTCATCATTTTTTGAAATATCCAAAAAACCCTTTAAAGAAACCAATGTGGTCGCGGGGATGGCAATTAAAAAAGAAAATCTGGCAGCCGAGTCTCTTTTAAATCCTAAAAATAAAGCAGTTACAATAGTAATGCCCGACCTAGACACTCCAGGAATTAAAGCTATAGTTTGAGCCAAGCCTATTAAAAAAGCATTAATTAAAGTTAAATTTTTCAAATCTTTATTGTGTTTAGATTTTTTTTCTGCCAACAAAAATAAAAGAGCAATAAACACTAAATTAAAAATAACAATCTCTGTAGATCTTAAACTATTTTCTATAAAGTTTGACATTAAATAACCTACAAAGACTATTGGGATAGTAGCTACAAATATATTCCAAAATAAATCACTTTTTTTATCTTTATCCCAAAGGTCATGAAAAATTTGTAAAATATCTTTTCTAAAATAGAATAGCAAAGAAACTAATGTTCCAAAATGAAGTACAATATCAAAAGATATGCTTGTTAGTAGATTATTTAGGTCTAAAAATTCTTTAGCTAAAAGCAAATGACCAGAGGAACTAATTGGCAAGAACTCGGTAATGGATTGAATAATAGCTAATATTACTGTGTTAAAAATATTCACTATGAAATGCTCACTTTTGCAGTTTCGGGGCACTTAGTTTCTTCATAATTATCTGTATTTATTATTATTTTACCTTTAATTATTCTAACTATTCTATCCCTAGAGATTATTAGTTGATTTTCTAATATGTTATAAATCGGGGGGTAAATATAAATTTTTGATACCTGAAAATAATCGTCTATCAAGTAATCAGAAACTTTACCGAAATATTGACCCTGTATATTATAAACTTTGGAGTCAATAATCTCAATGCCCGCCTTAAGATTTCTGTCTATCTCTAAAACCTCTTGCTGATCAACTATAACATCCTCGGAATCAACAACCAAAGCCTTTTCTGAAAGTTCTCTCATATCAATAAAACTTATGACTTTATTTTTCTTTTTTAAAAAACCATAACGTCTACCAATAACACCAATAATGACTCCGTTTTGTTTTTCTATTATAAAATCCTCTATAGAGCCTATTTTATGTCCTGTGGCTAAGCTGATAATCGGTAAACCTAAAAATATTTTTGCTGATTTTAACATATCTTTAATTATAACCTATTATATTTCAGATAAATAAAATATTCTTGGTTGCCCTTCTCTCCTCTTAAACCAGCTTTTTGAAATCCTTTAAATAAAAAATTTTCTTTCTTGGAAAACTCAATAATGTCTTGTAAAATTCCCATCTGAATCTTTTCATCCTTAATTACACCTTTAAATTTGTCTGCCATTTTTTTTCCTACTTCAAATTGAGGTTTAACCAAAGCAATAATCTCTGATTTGTATTTTTGATTTAAGATAATATTTTTTATTATAGATAAAACCTTTTTTAAAGAAATAAAAGAAACGTCAATTAGGAAAAAATTGATTATTTCCGGTAAAGCATTAATATCTTTTATATTTGTTTTTTCCATTACAACGACCCTTGGATTTTCTCTCAATTTTTGAGCTAATTGTCCATAGCCAACATCAATAGCATAAACTCTCTTAGCTTTATTTTTTAGAGCAAAATCAGTAAAACCGCCGGTTGAAGAACCCACATCAACAATTATTTTATTTTTAAATTCAAGACCAAATTTTTCATAAGCTGGTTTTATTTTTTGTCCACCCTTAGAAACATAAAAATCTTTCTCTATAATTTTAAGAAAAACCGAATCATCAAAACTCATACCTGGTTTAACTGATTTATAATTATCAACATAAACTAAGCCGGCTAAAATCAATTTTTGAGCTTTTTCTCTACTTGGAACAATGCCCTTTTCATATAGCAAAACATCGAGTCTTTTCTTAGTCATTTTTATTTAGCACGCTCTACGTATTTACCGTCTCGGGTATCAACAATGATTCTATTGCCTTTTTTAATAAATAAAGGTGCTTGTAACTTAAAGCCAGTCTCTATAACAACTTCTTTGTTAGCACTTGATTGAGTGTCCCCCTTAACACCAGGCTGAGATTCTATAACCTCAAATGATATTTTAATGGGTAAATGAAGTCCTATGGCTTTATTACCAGAAAAAATAACATCGACCTCTTCGCCTTCTTTCAAAAAATTCTTATTTAAAGCAACTATTTTATCAGACAAAGAAAATTGACTAAAATCTTTTGAATTCATAAAAAAATACTGCTCATTAGAATTATATAAAAATTGACATTTAACAAAGTTTAATTTAGCTGATTCAATTTTTTCCTGACCCCTAAAAGTTTTTTCTATTATTTCTCCAGATTCCAAACTCTTAAGTTTAGCTTTAACAATAGCGCCCCCGCGAGCTATTTTTTTATGATTATAATTAATTACTTCATAAATAAATGAGTCAATTAAAATATATTTTTCTGATTTTAGATCAGTTGGTTTAAGCATTATTTAGAAGTAAAAGGAAGCAAGACAACCATCCTGGCTTTTTTTATTTCTTTAGCCAGTAATCTTTGATGCTTAGCGCAACATCCTGTTTTTTTGCTAGATTCTATTTTTCCATAAAAAGATAGGTATTTTTGTAAAACCTTAATATTTTTATAATCAATTTCCCTTGCTTTATCTTTACAAAATTCACAAAACTTTTTTACCTGATAATATTTTCTTTTATCTTGAAACATTTATTCTCCTTTTTAAAATGGTATATCGTCCAAATCAACCTCTTCTATCTCATTTGAGTTAGTTGATTTATTTTTTTTGGTATCTTTAATATCTTGGGGCTCTTCCTTGTCTAAAATAACTTTGTCTTCTTCTGACTCAGCCCCTTTTCTGTCTAATAAAATAATGTCAGAAGCTACAATTTCGGTTTTATTTCTTTTAACTCCATCTTGACCCTCCCAAGATCTAGTTTGTAGTCTTCCTTCAATAAAAATTCTTCTACCTTTTTTAGTGTATTGCTCAACGATTTCAGCTAACTTGCCCCAAGCAACTACATCATGAAATTCAGCGCTTGTCTGAACTTCCCCAGCTTGATTTTTCCATTGTCTATTGGTAGCTACAGCAAAAGATGCCACAGACTGTCCTGATCCAGTCATTCTCATTTCTGCATCTCGAGTCATGTTTCCAATAATCATTACTTTATTTAAATCTTTCATTTTTTACTCCTTTTAGACTCCTTTAATTATAGCCTAATCTTTAAGGATTTCATCTATTTTTTGATCTAACTCTTTTAATCGATCTCTTGAAGAGGTTTCTTTCTTATTATCATCTTGTTTTTTTAAGGTTGTGATTTCTTCTTTATCTGATTCCGGTTTCTTAGTAATTTCTTTTTTCGAAACCTCAACTTCTTCTTTTTTTTCTAATAAAGCCTTTTTATCATCTATAGCACTAATTTTTTTAATCTTTTTATCCTTAAGTTCCTTGGTTGGCTCTTCTTTTTTGGTTAATAAGTGTCTAATAACCTCTCCAATTAACTTTAATTCTGGTTCTATTTTATTAACTTTTTCTCCAATTATAGAAAATTCAAAAATATCATAATAACCATGGTCTTGTTGATCTATTTTATAAGCTAGTTTTCTTCTGCCCCAAAAATCTTCTTTAATATCTTTAGCCCCTATTTCTTCAAGATTCTTTTTAACTTTTAGATTAACTTCTTCGGCTAAATCTTCTGGAATTTGACCTTGAACTACAATCATTAACTCATACTTTTGCATTTTTTCTCCTTTTTACCTTATTAAACAATTTTATAAATAAAATTCCTCTTTTGGAGGATTTAATAGGGTGAATAAAAAATTTCCTCCTTATGGACTTTGGCCCACGCTTCAAGAACGCAAGCAAAAAGGATTAACTTTATTTATTTGTAAAGAAATTTTAGCTCAAAAAAGCAAGAGTGTCAAGAACTAAACTTAAATATCATTACATCACCATCCTGAACTATATAATCTTTTCCCTCAAGTCTTACCTTACCTTTTTCTTTTGCACTTGACCAACCACCTAAATCAACCAATTCTTGCCAGTTAATCGTTTCTGCTTTAATAAAACCTTTCTCAAAATCTGTATGAATTTCACCTGCCGCTTGAGGTGCTTTAAAACCCTTTTTAATTGTCCAAGCATGAACTTCCTGTTCACCAGCTGTAAAGTAGGTTTCAAGACCTAAAAGAGTATATGCTTTTTTAATTAAAATATTTAAACCTCTATCTTCTTGTCCTATTGATAATAAGTATTCTTTTATATCTTCTTCTGACATTCCCTCAAGCTCTTCCTCTGTTTTTACTGAAATCTTTATACTACCTGAAATATCACTTTCACATTTACCATCTTCTCCAACATTTAGTAAGTATAAATGAGGTTTTATAGTTAAAAGATTAAATTCTTTTAGAAGAAATTTTTCATCATCAGTTAAATCAATGTCTCTTATTGGAATCCCTTTATTTAATTCTTCTTTTACTCTTAAAATAATATCTAAAAAGGGTTTTTGCTTTATATCTTTTTTTACTTCTTTTTCTAAGCGTTCTGATGCTTTTTCTATAGTTTCCATATCCGCAAGAATAAGTTCTGTTTTTATCGTTTCTGCATCAGATATTGGACTAACCTCACCAGAAACATGATGAACATTAGAATCAGAAAAGCACCTTACAACTTCTACAATTGCATCACATTCACGAATATTTGCTAAAAATTTATTTCCTAAGCCTTCACCTTTACTTGCGCCTGCAACAAGACCTGCAATATCAACAAATTTTACGATAGCCGGAACTATTTTTTGAGTATTAACGACTTTAGCCAGTTTTTCTAATCTATCATCCGGCACTGAAACTATTCCTATATTTGGCTCAATAGTGCAAAAAGGATAATTTGAAGCCTCTGCTTGATTTTTAGTTAAAATATTAAATAATGATGATTTGCCAACATTTGGCAAACCAACTATTCCAATTGATAAATTCATATAATCCCTTTCATTTCTATTTAATAATACTTGGTTTTAATAAAATTTCAAAAATAGTATAATTAATGTTGTCTACACCAGTTTTGATTGCCGCATAAAATTATGCGAGTGATTGCTCCAAAAATAGGGCAATCACTCGAAATCAGGGAGCAATCCTTGCTGGTGTAGACAACCTAGAGTGGTTGTCCTTTTTATTTAAAATTAATTAATGGAGGTAAAATGAAAAAATGTCCAAAATGTAAAGAAGAAATTGCAGATGATGCAAAAGTTTGCAAACATTGTGGAGCTAAAATTAGACTTACTAAAGGAGTAATTTTAGGTGTTATTGTTTTAGTAGTCATTGCCATTGCTGTAATAGGTGGTAGTAGCTCAAACGAACCTCAAAAAGTTGGTAAAACAAATACTCAAAATACAAACACAAACCAAAAAACAGAAACAAAAACATATAAAATTAGTGAGCAGATAAAACTCAAAGATAATATCCTTACTGTTTACAGCGTAGCGGATTACAAATCAAAAAATGAGTTTACACAACCAGAAAAAGGTAAAAAATTTGTAATAATTGATATTGGTATAGAAAACGGAGGCACAGAACCTATTGATTACAATCCTTACAATTTCAAGCTTCAGGACAATAAGGATTATTCGTATGAATACTCTTGGATGGGAGATAAGGAACCTCGTTTTAGCTCTGGAACACTTCAATCAGGAGAAAAAACAAGAGGTTTTATAACTTTTGAGATAACCTCCGACAACACTCCTAGTAAATTAACCTTTACTCCTTCTTTCTGGTCAACAGAACAAATTATCGTTTCCCTGCAATAAGAAAATAAAAAAGGGCACTGAAAGAGCCCTTTTTTATTTTCTCCTTTTTCCATGAAAGGCTTGGTGAACTTCTTTAAGTTGTTTATTAGTTACATGAGTATAAATTTGGGTTGTTGTTATTGAAGCGTGCCCTAACATTGTTTGTACAGAACGAATATCTGCTCCATTCTGAAGTAAATCTGTTGCAAAAAGATGGCGAAGCCCATGCGGAGTAATTTGCCTCACAACTCCGCCAAGTTTGGCATATTTTTTGACAATCCGCTGAACGCTTCTTTGGGTTAATCTTTTTCCCTCCCCATCAGAGGCTATATCTTCTTTCCCGCGAAAGTTAATAAAAACTGCTTTAAAATTATCGCGCCTTTTTGAAAGATATTTTTCAAGCCAACTTTTAGAATTTTCATCCAGAAAAACAACCCTGTCTTTTCTGCCCTTACCTCTAACCATAAATTCGCCTGTTTTTAAATTTATTTTATCTCTATCAAGCCCGACTAATTCTGACACACGAAGTCCGGTAGAAAAAAGGGTTTCTAAGATTGCTCTGTCTCTTAAGCCTTCTTTCTTAGAAATATCTATAGAGCCTATCATTCTTTCAAATTCATCAACAGAGATTACATCAAGTTGTTTTTTAGTAAAATCCCCAAGTTCAACTTTTTCTGGAGCTAAAGTTGTAATATCTCTTTTGGCCATATATTTTAAGAAAGCCCTAAGTGCAATAATATGGTAGTTTTGAGTTATTTTTTTAAGTTCACGACCTTTATCATCTGTAAATCTGTTTAAAAAAAGTCTAAATTTGCGAACTAAATCTAAGGTTACGTCTTTTGGACTACTAGCTCCATCTTTTTGAGCAAAATCTAAAAAACGTTCAAGATAATGGTCATAATTTTCTATAGTAAGTTGACTTCTATTCCGCTCAACTTCCAAGTATTCTAAAAACTCTATTTTTAATTCTTTTAAATTCATAAATGTTTACAATACCTTTGTCGCACAATATAATTATAGCTTAACTTATGATAATAAAAAACAAAACATACGATATTATAGTAATCGGTGGTGGTCATGCCGGCTGTGAAGCAGCTTTTATTGCATCCAAGATGCGATTAAAAACTGCTTTAGTTTCTATGGATTTAAAAAAATTAGCAGCCATGCCTTGTAACCCAGCAATTGGCGGACCTGGTAAAGGTCATTTAGTTCGTGAAATTGGAGTTTTAGGTGGAATTATGGCAACTCTTGCAGATAAGACTTTAATACAAATAAGAATGCTAAATACCTCAAAAGGTCCAGCAGTTCAAGCCTACAGAGCCCAAATAGAAAAAGAAGATTACTCCAAAGAAATGCTAAAAATTCTTAAAAAGCAAAAAAATCTAACTTTAATAGATGACGAAGTTATAAAAATCAATACAGAAAATAAAAAAGTATCTTCAGTGAATCTTAAAAAAAATGGACAACTAAAAGCAGAGTCAGTAATTGTTACTACTGGAACATTTTTAAACGGTGAAATTTATTTAGGCAACCAAAGACTTAGAAAAGGAGGAAGAATTGATGCCGATTCCTCTGATTTTTTATCAGAAAGTCTTAAGGAAATGGGCCTTAATTTAGGACGCTTAAAAACAGGCACCCCACCAAGGGTTTTAAAAACATCTGTTGACACTTCAAAAACCATAAAGCAAGATGGCACAGAAGGTAAGCATTCTTTCTCTCTGCCTTTAAGGGAAATTTTACCAATTTCAAAACAAATGCCCTGCTATCTTGCTTATACTAATAAAAAAACTCATCGAGTTATTGAGGAAAATAAAGAAGCCTCCCCGATAATTTCAGGAACCATTACTGAAGAAGCTCCTCGCCATTGTCCATCACTTGACAGGAAGGTTTTGAAGTTTCCTAACAGAGAAAAACATCCAATTTTTATTGAACCAATGGGCAAAAAATCAAACCTTTTATATCTACAGGGTTGCTCAATATCATTTCCAATAAAAATTCAAGAAAAAATATTACAAACAATGCCAGCCTTAAAAAATGTAAAAATAGAAATACCTGGCTATGCTATTGTTTATGACTATGTTAAGCCTCAAGAATTAAAACCTACACTAGAAACCAAAAAAATATCTAATCTATTCTTAGCCGGTCAAATCAATGGCACATCTGGATATGAAGAAGCAGCTGCCCAAGGATTAATGGCTGGTATTAATGCCAGTTTAAAATTAAAGAATAAAAAACCTTTTATCCTAAAAAGAAATGAAGCTTATATCGGTGTTTTAATTGATGATTTAATAACTAAAATTCATAAAGAACCTTATAGAATATATACGGGTTCAGCCGAATATAGATTACTTTTAAGACAAACAAATGCTGACTTAAGATTGACTGATTATGCTTATAAGTTAGAACTGATAGACCATAAAACATATCAAAAAACTGTTGATAAGCAAGAAAAGCTTATTAATATTTCTAATTTAATGAAAAAAACCAACCAAAAAGGTAAAACCTTATGGCAACTTTTAAAACAACCTGGGTTAACTATCAATAATTTCAAAGAAAAATATAACTTCCTTAAAAAAATTCCTGAAGAAATAACAAAAGAGATAGAAATTGAAGCAAAATATGAGGATTACATTAAAAGACAAGAAAATCTAGTGAGAAAAGAAAAAGAACTTGAAAACAAAAGCCTAATAGGGATAGATTTTGAAAAAATAAACACTATTAGAACTCTAGCCAAAGAAAGATTAAAAGAAATTAAACCTATTTCTATTGGTCAAGCAAGTAGAATTGCCGGAGTTACAGCTGCTGATATTTCTGCTCTTTTAATTTATCTAAAAAAAACTAAAAAATAATTTTACCCAATACGAGATTTATAATCTCCCAGGAATAACCTTTTCTTAAAAGAAAACCTATTAATTTCTGTCTTTTTTTATACTTATCTTCATCCTTATAAGTTAAAACTTTTCTTTCAGCTAATTCTAAAGCTTTGTTAAATTCTTCTTTCTGGCTTATTTTAGATAATTTTTTATCAATTATTTCGGTATTAACTTTTTTCTTCCTAAGTTCTAAAAAAATTCTTCTTTTGCCGAGCGAACTAAAATTAAGTCGGTGATTTATCCAATCTTCAGTAAATTTTTCATCGTTTAAAAGCTCTAATTTAACTAAATCATCAATAACTTTTTTAACTTCATTTTGATGATATTTTTTTTCTAAAAGTTTTTCTTCCAATTCAGCCATACTGCGAGGCCTTATAGATAAAAGCCTTAAAGCCTTGTTTTTTATTTTTACAAAAGAACTGGAACTTTTTATTTCCTCAAGTTCCTTATCTGATATTTCTTTACCAAGATAAATATCAAAATCTATAATCTCTAAATTAGAAACACTAATAGCAAATTTCTCATCTATAAAAATATTGAAACGATTGTCTCGTTTTTTCTGCTTTTCAATCTTAGTAACTTTGCCCATTTACTAAGCTTCTTTTTTACCCGATCTAATAGCTTTCTCTATTTCTTTAGCAGTTTTTTTATTATCCTTAAGATATTGTTTAGCTGCCTCACGGCCTTGGCCTAATTTTTCCTGACCGTATTGATACCAAGAACCTGATTTGGCAACAATTCCTTCTTTAGCAGCTAAATCTAAAACATCGCCTTCTCTGGAAATTCCCTCGTTATACATAATGTCAAATTCAGCTTGTTTAAAGGGAGCAGCAACCTTATTTTTGACTACTTTAACTCTTACTCTGTTACCAATAATATTCTCACCATCTTTAATCTGACCAATTCTTCTTATGTCTAATCTAACTGAGGAATAAAACTTAAGAGCATTACCACCAGGAGTTGTTTCAGGATTACCAAACATAACACCTATTTTCATTCTAATTTGATTAATAAAAATTATTGTACAGCTTGATTTAGCAATAGCTCCTGTTAATTTCCTCATTGCTTGACTCATTAAGCGAGCCTGAAGGCCTATATAAGAATCGCCCATATCTCCTTCTATTTCAACTCGAGGAACTAAAGCAGCTACAGAATCAACCACTACCAAATCAACTGCATTTGATCGAACTAAAGTTTCAGCAATTTCTAGAGCCTGCTCCCCTGTATCTGGCTGAGAGATTAAAAGATCATTCATATTAACACCAACATTTTTAGCATATTCTGGATCCATGGCGTGTTCAGCATCAATAAAAGCTGCAGAACCACCGGCTTTTTGAACTTCAGCTACAATATGTTGAGCCAAGGTTGTTTTCCCTGATGACTCAGGTCCAAAAATTTCAATAATCCTGCCTCTAGGAATGCCACCAATACCTAAAGCCATATCAAGTGATATTGAACCTGTTGAAATAGAATCAACATCAACTTTTTTAGTTTCACCAAGTTTCATAATAGCACATTTTCCAAAACGTTTTTCAATTTGCTCAACCGCTTCTTGGGCAGCTCTTAATCTTTCTTTTTGATTTTGATTTTTATCTTGAGCCATTTTTTCTCCTTTTATTTGTTCAAAATAGTTTGTTTATCAATTCTAAAATCTTTTATAAATTCACCATCATCACCTAAAGTACCTATTTCTTTTCCATTAAAAATTATTTTGGTACTGCCTGCATTACCAGTTGAAATTAAAAAACTTTCTTTTGCTTGAAAATCTTTTTTAGAACCAGGCAACATAATACCATTAAACTGTTCTTCTCCGTCTGAAACTATTTTAATTGATGATGTTTTTGGGCCAATCTCCAGACTTAATATCAAAAAGTCTCCTTCTTGATTTTCATTAATAGGAGAAACATGGGGTATATCAGCTAAAATATTTCTGGTAGATTCAGTCTTTTTATTATTTTTAGGATTTTTAGCTAAAATTGAAATCGTATTTAAGCCATTCTGAGCAATACTTACTGTAACTTTAAATTCACCTTCGTCTGAAATGTTAACTTGTTGACCATTAACAAATAAATCAGTGCCTGAGTCAGTTTTACCTGTAATATCTACAAAACTGCGATTAATGGTTTCATTTTCTTTTGGACTAAAAATTTCTAATCTTGGAGGTGAAGTAAAAATAAAGAATTCATAAACTAAGTAGCTAAAAACTCCTAAAAAAGATAGACCCACCAGAGCAAAAACAAAAGTCTTGGGCGTTATAAATACTTTTGGAGTTTTATAGTTAGTCTGATTTTTTTTCTTACCAACCTTTATATTATCAACAATACCCTTTTCTTTTTCATACCATTCTAAAACTTTATCTGATGGAATTTTTAAAACCTTTGAATAATTTTTTAAAAACCCCCTTGCATAAACATTAGAAGGCAAAACCTCATAATTATTTTCTTCAATAGCTTTTAAATATTTTTTTCTAATTTTAGTTCTTTTTTCAACCTCATCATAAGTTAATTTAAGATTTAGCCTAATTTTTTTAAGCTTTTCTCCCAAAGTTTCATGAGGCTTAACTTCTACTGTAGTAAATTTAGGAACCATAATTAATCAGTTTCTTTCTTATTAATTTCTTCTTGGTCAGAGAAATCATTTTCTGTATCTTTGTTAAGTTCTGAAATATCTGTTATATAAACTTCTCTTGGCCTTGCCCCATCTTGAGGGCCAATAATACCTTGTTCTTCCATAATATCTATTAATCTAGAGGCTCGAGCATAACCAAGCCTTAAGCGTCTTTGAAGTAAAGAAGCTGAGGCCTTACCAGCCCTAATAACTTCTTCAACTGCTTGGGCAAACATTTCATCTTCTGAAGAAGCTGAAGAAAAGCTGCCTGTTTGATGTTTCTGTTCTGTTATTTCCTCATTGTAATTAGCACTCTCTTGTTCTTTCAAAAACTCTACAACTTTAACTGCCTCATCTTCTGTTGTAAAAGCACCCTGGACTCTTTTTGATTTTGAAACTTCTGCTGACTGATAAAGCATATCACCATTACCTACTAATTTTTCTGCCCCCGCTTGATCTAGAATTGTTCTTGAATCAACCTGAGAGGCTACCTGAAAAGCAATTCTAGTAGAAATATTAGCTTTAATAAGACCAGTAATAACATTAACCGAAGGTCGCTGAGTAGCAACAACCAAATGAATGCCTGTTGCCCTAGCTAATTGAGCTAATCTAACAATGGTTGTTTCAACTTCATTTTTAGAAGTAACCATTAAATCAGCTAGTTCATCAATAACTATTACAATGTAAGGAAGTTTTTTATCTTTGTTAGTCTCGTTATATGACTTAATATCCCGACTGCTTTTGCTCTGAAATAACGAATATCTTGACTCCATTTCAGTTACCGCCCATTTAAGAGCGTTAACCGTCTTATCAATTTCTGTAACCACTTCAGTTAACAAGTGGGGCACGCCATTATAAACAGAGAGTTCCACTTTTTTAGGATCAACTAAAACCATTTTTAAATCTCTTGGGGAATTTTGATAAAGTAAGCTTAAAATAATATCATTGATGCAAACTGATTTACCTGAGCCAGTAGCCCCAGCAATTAACAGATGAGGCATTTTATCTAAATTAGCATAAAAAGGAGTCCCGGAAACATCTCTACCTAAAACTAAGGTTAAATTTGATTTTCTATTTGAAAATTCTTTTGACTCCAATAAAGCTCTTAGGCGAACGATAGAAACGGTTTTATTAGGAACTTCTATGCCAACCAAGGCTTTGCCTGGAATTGGAGCCTCTATTCTAACAGGATGAGCTGCTAAAGCTAAAGCTAAATCACTTGACAGGTTAGTAATTTTATTTAACTTAACGCCCGCCTCAGGTTTAAGAGTATATTGAGTTACTGTTGGTCCAACATTAACATCAAGCATCTCAACCTGAATACCAAAGTTTGCCAAAGTTTGCTCTATAATTTTGCGATTTTCTTTAATGTTGCCACTTTCAGCTCTAGTGGTGGCTTCAGAAAGTAAATTTGTAGGTGGCAATTGCCAATTTTTATCAACAGAGGTTACTAAATGACTACTTGTAAAATCAGCTTCTGGCTTATCGGTAACAACTTCCTTAGTTTTAAAGCCTAAAAAGGGTTTAACTTCTGGTTTAAAATCTTCTGGCTCATGAATTACTACGTTTGATTCTCTTTCTCTATCTTTTTTAAATTCAGCTATTTTTTCTTTTATCTTTTCAGTAGTAGTGTTAAAAGCCATTAAAAAAGAAACAAGCAATAAACCAGTAAAAATTATTAAAGAAGCCCAGAATCCAAATAATTGGTTTGTTAAGAAAGCCACTCCAAAACCTAAATAACCGCCTCCGATACCAGAGGAAATTTCTTCTATAGTTTTATCAAGAAAGAATAAAGCCACAAATGACGAAAAAGACAAGATAAAAAGCAAAATACCTATTAAGGTGGTTGGTTTGGTTTCAAATTTATCAGGTTTAATAAAGTTTAAACCAAGATATAGAAGTACTAAAGGAACCAAAACAGTGCCAAAGCCAATTATCATCTGAAAAGCACTGTAAACTATTACCCCTAAGCTACCAGCAAAACCCAAAGAAAATAGTAAAAAAATTAAACCTAAACCAATTAAAGAAAAACCAGTAATTTCTCTAACTGTATCAGGACTAAGAGTTAAGTCATAATTTTTGTTTGATTTTAAAGAAGAAAAAATTCCCTTTTTTCTTCTAGTATATTTTCTTTTTCTAGGTGACATACAGAAATATTATAACTCAAAATAAACTGTTTGTCGCTTTTTATATTTCAATTACCACTGGCAAAACCATGGGATTTCGCTGAGTATGAGTGTAAAGAAATTGACTCATTTCGTCTCTGATTTTAGTTTTAATATAATTCCAGTTTGAAGGATAAGTTCCATCTTTTTTCTCTAGGGTTCTCCTGATAAAACTCCTGGCATTATTAATTAAATCCTCTGATTCTCTCATATAGACAAAGCCTCTAGAAATTATATCTGGACTTGATAAAAGTTTACCTGTTTTTCTATCTATGGTTAAAATCACAACAAAAATACCGTCTTTAGCCATAACCTGCCTGTCTCTTAAGACTATATTACCAACATCACCAATACCTAAACCATCAACTAAAACATAGTTAGCCGGCACTTTATGTTTAGTTACTTGGGAAAAGCCATTGTGATGAAATTCCATTATCTGACCATTGTCATTTACAAGAACATTGTCTTCTGGTATTCCAACAGAGTTAGCAATCTTGCCATGCATAACCAACTTATGTCTCTCACCATGAATAGGGATTAAATATTTGGGCTTAACTAAATCAATCATTAGTTTTAAATCTTCTTGAAAAGCATGACCACCGGTATGAACATCCATTATTTTATTGTAAATAACATTAGCACCTTCTCTAAATAGATTATCCATCATAGAGACTATGGATCTTTCATTGCCTGGAATTGGAGAGGAAGACAGAATTATAGTATCGCCTTTTTTAATTTTAACCTGCTTATGCTCACCAACAGCCATTCTCATTAAACCAGACATTTCTTCGCCCTGAGAACCAGTAGTTATGATACAAACCTGATCATCGGGTAATTTAGAAACCTCTTTAATATCAGCTAAAAGATTTTTAGGAATTTTAAGATACTGCAGTTCTCGAGCTATCTCAACAGTATCGTTCATGCTTCGCCCAACAATTGCAACCATACGACCATGTTGAGCAGCAGAATCTATAACTTGTTGAATACGAGAAATTAAAGAGGAGAAAGAAGCAATTATTAGTCTACCTTTAACCTGGGAGAAAATGTCCATTAATGTTTTACCAATATCTTTTTCTGAAATAGAATGACCTGGCTTATCAACTGAGGTTGAATCAGAAAACAAACCTAAAACATTCTGACCACCATATTTAGCTAATTTAGAGAAATCAGTTGGCTTTTCATCAACTGGAGTATGATCAAACTTAAAATCACCTGTATAAACAAAATTACCGACAGGGCTTTTAATAAATAAGCCCATGCCATCGGGTATATTATGATTAACTCTAAAAAATTCTATCTCAAAACAACCAAGCTTTATAATATCTTTATCAGGATCAACAATATTAACCTTAAGTTCTTGCGGATATTTAAACTCTTCCTGTTTTTTCTTAATCATAGAGGCAGTTAAACGACCTGTATAAATAGGCACATTAAATTTCTTCGGCATAATATAAGGTATAGCCCCTATATGATCCATATGACCATGGGTGACTACTAAGCCTCTGATTTTATCTTTGTTTTCTTCTAAATAAGTAGTGTCGGGCAAAATATAATCTATGCCCAGCATTTCCTCATCTGGAAATTGAAAACCCATATCGATAATCATAATATCGTTTTCATACTCAAAAAAAGTAATATTTTTACCAATTTCTTCTACTCCGCCTAAGGGAATAACCTTTAAACGAGGACTTTGATCTTTTCTGGTCTGAACCTTTTGGTTTTTTTCAGTAAAATTTTTTCTATTTTTATTTTTTTGATTTATCATTTATCTCCTTCTAAACACCTCAAAAGAACACTCAAAAGTGCCTTTTAGGGAGTACTTAATTTTCTAAAAGAAAAATCATAAAATTGATTTATTTTAAATTTTATTTGAGTTCAAAAGATAGTACGTGCTCAACGTTTCCTTAGTCTTTATTTAATTATACTACAAAAAATCTATTTGGTCAATGGGTAAAATTAAAGATCTTTTCTTATTAAATTAACCCTGCCCTCAGAATCTATCTCAGAAACTGCTACTTTCATTTTATCGCCAACTTTGACTACTTTATGGATATCTTTAACAAATTCTTTTGAGATTTTTGATATATGAACTAAACCCTCTTTACCTGGCAAAATTTCTACCATAGCGCCAAAATTTAAAACTCTGGAAACAAACCCTTCGTAAATTTCTCCCACTACCACCTCTTTAGTTAGATTTTTAATGATTTCAAGAGCCTTTTGATTAGCTTTTTCATCAGGTGAAAAAATCATAACCTTGCCATCATCTTCAATATCTATTTCAACCCCAGTATCGGCAATAATCTGATTAATAACCTTGCCTTGTGGTCCTATTACATCTTTTATTTTATCTACGGGAATTTGCAATTGGCTTATCCTTGGAGCATATTTAGATAAATCTTTTCTTGGCTCTTTAATAGCTTTGGTCATAATATCTAAAATATTTAATCTAGCATTATAGGCTGAATCTAGAGCCTCTTTTAAGATTTCTTTATCAATACCTTTAAGTTTAGTGTCCATTTGAATAGCTGTAATCCCTTTTTTAGTACCAGCTACCTTAAAATCCATATCACCACAGAAATCTTCCTGAGCAATAAGATCGGTTAATAATTTATATTTTTTACCGTCTTCTGAGGTTACTAAACCAATAGAAATACCAGCTACTGGAGCTTTGATGGGCACGCCAGCATCCATTAGCGATAAAGTGCTACCACAAGTTGCAGCCATTGAAGTTGAACCATTGGAGGATAAAATTTCAGTAACTAACCTAATAGTATAAGGGAAATCTTCTTTGTCTGGCAAAACATTAACTAGAGCCTTTTCAGCTAAGGCACCATGTCCGATTTCTCTTCGGCCAGCTGATTTAATTGGTTTAGCTTCACCATTTGAATAAGGCGGAAAATTATAATGATGCATGTAGCGCTTAGAAGTATCTAGTTCCATAGTGTCTAAAATCTGAGCATCCGAAGCTGAACCTAAGGTAGCAATAGTTAAAGATTGAGTCATGCCTCTTCTAAACATAACTGAGCCATGAGTTCTAGGCAGAATTCCAGCCTCTATGTCTATTTTTCTAAGCTGATCTAATTTTCTACCATCAGGACGTTTATCTTTTTCTAAAATATTATCTCTAATTATTTTTTTAAGAAACTTTTCGAAATATTCACCGGCTAATGATTTTTCTTCATCTTCAAACTTTTTTAAAAGCTCATCCTTAACTTCAAAAACAGCTTTTTTAAGCTCGTCATTGCCATAAACAGCTTTATCTATTTTTTTTAAAACTTCTTTTTCAACAGCTTCTTTTAATTTTTTATTTTCCTCTGATTTTTCAATGGATATTTTTTTAAGACCCACCTTTTTAACTAATTCAGTCTGTAATTTATTTAAAACATTAGCCTCAGAAACTGCCAAATCAAAAGCTTTTTTTAAATCTTTATCTTCAGCTTCCTTGCCTTCTGTTTCTATCATGGTAATTTTGCCATTAGCAACTGATATTACTGCTTCAAATTCACTACCATTAACTTCTGGTAAGGTTGGATTTATTAAAAATTTATCTTTATTTTTAGTAATTCTAATAGCGCAAACTGGGCCTTCAAAAGGGATATCTGAAATCGCCAAAGCAGCAGAAGATGCTAAAACAGCTAAAATATCAGGATCGTTTTCCTGATCAATTGATAAAACGGTTGCTACCACCTGAACATCTTTTCTTAAATCATCATCAAAGAGAGGTCTAATTGAGCGATCTATTAGTCTACCTGTTAAAACCGCTGACTCTGAAGGACGCCCTTCTCTTTTAATAAAACGTGATCCTAATATTTTTCCAGCAGCATACATTTTTTCTTCATATTCAACCATCAATGGAAAATAATCCAGTCCATCTCTTTCTTGATTGGCCATAGTGGCGTTAGCCATTACTACGGTTTCACCTACTTGAGCAAAAACAGAACCATTGGCTTGCTCTGCAAAGCCACCTGTTTTAAGTTCAACTTTCTTGCCACCCATAGTGACAGATACAATAGTTTTGTTCATTTTTCTCCTTTTAGCCAGAGATTAGGAACTGAGGAAAAGGCAATGTTAAGTTAAGTTAACATCTTCTTCATCTCCAACTCCTAAACTGGCAATAAATTTATCCTATTTTTTTAAACCAAGCTCTTTAATAAGAGCTTGATACTCTTTTGGCTTTCTTTTTGAAAGATAATCCAAAAGTCTTCTTCTTTTGCCAACCATTTTTAAAAGCCCGCGCCTGCCGGAAAAATCCTTTTTATGACTCTTTAAGTGATCTGTTAATTGAGCTATATTTTCTGTCAATTGAGCCACTTGAACAGAGGCAGAGCCAGTATCTTTGGCGTGCTTTTTAAAATCTTTTTTTGTTTGTTTTGTCTCGGTCATATAAAACAATATACACTATTTATTTTTAAGACTCAATACCTTTTATTAGGCCTATCTGGTAACTATAATCTGCTATTTTTTTAATAATTTCTTTTTTTAAGTCTGTTAGATTTTGGCCTTTAAGCGAAAAACTGCCTCTGTTTAAAGCTGCTTGACCTCCAAATAAAAAAGCTATTTTCTTAGCCTCAAAACCTTCTTTAGTTCTCACAAAAACTTTTAGCCCGTCGGTCCTTTCAACAAAAAGCAAATAAATATTAATATTAGCAACTGAGGATAAAAGTTCATCTAAAACACCGTTAACTATACTAGCATCCAAAGAAGCTATTTCAGCTTCTTCTGGTGAAATTTCAGACCATAAAATTTTATGCTTATCGTCTGTTTCTATTTTAGACAAAATCTTACCCCAAAGCTTAAGTATCTCGAAAGACTTGCTCTTAAAAACATTTTTAACTATTTCTGAATGTCTGGCACCCGCAGCAATTAATTGAGCACTAGTAGTTAATGATTTAGGAGTGGTTTTAGAGTTTTGAAAACTATTAGTATCAAGAATGAGACCTGTTAAAAGACAAGTAGCAATATCTGGGTCCATAAATTGACTGCCTAAGGAATCAAACAAAGAAACTAAAATTTCAGCCACCGAAGAAGCAGTTAAATCAACGTAATTTACAGTACCAAAATAACTGTTCTGAGAATGATTATCGATATTAATAATAGGCCGCTGGTAAAAAAATTCCGAATTTTTATCATAAAAATTGCCCAATTTTTCTAAACTAGCTGTTCCAATAGTAATTATTAAATCAAAGTCTATCTGGCTCTTGGAAAAAAAAATATCTTTTTCTGAAAAATTGCCATTTTTAGAAGTAATGTAAAACTTAAGATGATTATCCTTTACCTCATAACTCACTTTATCGACTTCATCATTTTCCAAAGAAAGAGAAATAATAAAATCGTTACTTTCTGGTAATTTTTTTAAAATTTTCTCAGCTTTTGGCAAAAAACTTAAACCGCCCTGATATTCTTCTTTAAGGATTAAATTTTTTTTAGCCATTTTTTCTAAAAAAAGACTCGCAGCTAAACACAAAGAAGCTCCTGAATCATTATTATTAAAACCTGAAATCAAAAGAATATTATTTGCTTTTTTGATTAATTCTGATGCTTGTTGTTTTGGTGTTAAATCCATAATAATAAAACCTAAAAATAGGGAATTTTTTAGGATATCACTTTAATAAAGATAGGTCAATATTTAATTAATATAAAAGAAGATTTAAGTACCAATTTATTAAGTCTTGACCATAAATAAAAGCTATTAAACTACCAGCTATTAAAAATGGACCGAAAGGTATTATATCCTTTCTGGTTTTTAATTTCAGAACAATTAAAATTATAGAAATAACAGCTCCAGATATATAAGAAATAAATAAAGCCATTAAGGTAAGATGAAAACCTAACCAAAGACCTAACAAAAGCCCTAATTTAATATCGCCGCCACCTACCCATTTTCCTTTAGAAATAAAATACTGAACAGCAAAGAAACCTGAAAAAACAATCATACCAAAACCATAATTAAAAAGATTGAAATTGAAATTTAAAAAATAAGTAACAAGAAATATAAAAAGTGATAATAATAAAACTGGAGTTAAAATTTTGTCAGGAATCAAATAATATTTTAAATCATAAACAAAAATAGCCAATAAACTTAGAACCAAATAACCGAAAAGTAAAAAAATCAAATAGCTATCATAGTTATTTAAAAAAGATAATGAATTTTTAATAAAATCGATTTGACTCCAAACGCCCACCAACAATAAAGCAGAGGTAATTTCAACCAAGGGATATTGCCAAGATATTTTTTTACCGCAATAGCGGCACTTGGCTTTTAAAAAAATAAAACTTAAAACAGGAATTAGATCCCAGAAACCTAATTTTTTATGACATTTGGGACATTTTGAGCGACCCTTAACAAAAGATTCAGCTTTTTTTAAACGAAGGACTAAAACATTAATAAAACTACCTAAAATTAGTCCTAAAATAAAAATACTTATATAAGTTAAAATTTCCATTTATGGCAATAAATATAAGTCTGTGCCTACTTCGTAAATAGGAAAAGACTCATTGCCCCCATCAATTTGGGCAGCCTCATCATGATTTAATTCTAAAATTGCATTTAATTCATAACGATTGCCGTTGGAAGAGACTGCATATAAATAATCACTATCTGTTGATGGATCATTAGGCAATTTATTTAAGTAGCTACCAGAAAGTTCTAATAAATTTTCCGGATAAGTCTGATTATCTTCTATATAAAGATTTAGGGCATTCTGAATTTCTCGCAAATCACTTTTTCTGACCGAATCCCTGGATTTGGTCCGAGAAACCCCATAAAACATAAAAGCCATTGAAGCTAAAATAACCACAATTGCCACCACCACTAAAACTTCTATTAAAGTAAAACCTTTTTTATTTTTTTTCATCTTAGATTAATTTTATCATAAATAACAAAAAAGAGCCCTTTCGGGCTCTTTTTAAAATCTAAACAATTAGATTAGATCTAAACCAGGCTCATCACCAACTTCATAAACAGCATTATTACTGCCACCATCAGTTGAAGCTGAATCATCGTTAGCATTTTCTAAGGTAGCATTAAGCTCATAAGTTGTACCTGAAGTGGCATAACCATAAGCTGCACCAGTAGTTGGGTCAGTTGGCACCTGTGGCATATACTGAACAACTAAGTTACTCAAAGCTGCTGGATAATTGCCGTTGTTATCATCAGCATAGTTAGTTAGCGCAGTTTGAATGGTTCTTAAATCACCTTTACGCTTGGTATCTCTAGCTTTAAGTCTGGCTTGACCTAGATAAGAGATAACCAAAGCAGCCAAAATACCAATAATGGCTACTACTACCAAAAGCTCAATTAGAGTAAAGCCTTTTTTATTTCTCATTAAGCCTCCTTGTTAATTATATATTTTGATAATTACGAAGTCTCCGACCTAAAGACTTCCTTTCTTTAATTATATCACAGATTATTTAAAAAATCAATTAACTGTATAAGTCACACACTTATGAGACTCTGGGTATTTTTTA
>CAZGIU010000003.1:0-22300 GCA_964526535.1 uncultured Candidatus Saccharibacteria bacterium
GAGTTTTTATAATATTGTTATTTTCGTCTTTAATTACTATGCCAATTGCTGCTGGTCCTGGATTATTTCTTGAGCCACCATCGGTAAAGATTTTTAAAGTTTTCATAATTTCCTTTTTCTTGGTCGGGGTGACAGGGATTGAACCTGCGACCTCACGGCCCCCAGCCGTACGCGCTACCACTGCGCCACACCCCGTCTTTCTAGGTTATTATAATAAAAAAATCCCGAAATAATAAGGGATTAATAACATCCGAAAGACGATCAAATATTCCCACTCCTGTTACGCTAGGTGGGTGCCCGCAGCACTTAAACCACGATTTAAGGCAATTTAGGGCGAACTCTTTTGAGATCACTTCCTAAGAAGCTTCCAAGATAGAGATTAATAAGGTAGGAATATTATTAACGTTCTTTCGGATAATTTAATTATACTCCACCTGTCAAGTTTTTACAAAATTAAACCTAGGATAAAGGTATAAATGGGTCCCACAATAGTTCTGATAATTCCAAGATTAAAAATTATGTCGGCAAATATGATGGCCAGAAGAATCAAAGAACCTCTTTTTTCTATCTGATAAATTAAATCTTGCTTAGATTCAGGCAAAAAAGCTTGTAGTATTTTAGAGCCATCTAACGGAGGAACTGGAATTAAGTTTAAAATTCCAATAACAATGTTTATTTGTACGATTATTAATAATAAGGCCATTATCGAGGGACTTAACAAGCCAGTCTTTAAAACCAAGCCAAAAATAAAAGCTATTATGAAGTTAGTTAAAGGACCTGATGCGCCTATTAGGGCGATGCCCCATTTTCCATATTTAACAAAATTGGGATTAAAGGGAACAGGTTTGCCCCAGCCAAAGCCGGCAATAAATATAAGTAAACTACCTAAGGGATCTAAATGTTTTAGTGGGTTTAAACTTAATCTATCATTGTGCTTGGCAGTTGGATCACCTAAAAATGTTGTTACTATGGCATGGGCAGCTTCATGAAAAGTAATAGCTATTACTAAAGCTATTACGTAATAAACAAGTAGAATTGGATCTTGGATTAAATTTGCTAACATGCTTGACCTTTCCTAAGCTAGTTGGTAAAATCTTAACACTATTGTAAAATAGTATCCAGTATTATTAAAGAACAGGAGATAAAATGAGAGTTTGCGATATTTGCGGTAAAGGAGTTCAATCGGGTCATAATGTTTCTCATTCACAGCGAAAAACTAAAAGAAAATGGATTCCTAATCTTCAATACAAAGTTATGGAAATTAATAGCGAGAAGTCCAAGGTCAGAATCTGTACCAGGTGTTTAAGAAATACCACTAAAGTTCAAAAAGTAAAGCCGGTTAAAAAAACAACTACAAAAAAATAGAGTCCGGGCTCTATTTTAAGTTATTAGCATATTAAGATTATTTAACAATGTGGCTTAAGGATATAAACACTGGTTTCTTGGGGTAGAGCCCCTTCTTTAATCTTAATAACATCTAATTTTTCTGCTTTAGCTTTAACTTTTTGAGTAAATTTTTCTACTCCATGAAGATCTAAAGTTAAGCAGGATATTTTATAATGCATAGGAACCACTATCTTAGGCTCAATTTCACCGATTATTCTGGCTGCTTCTTCTGAATTAATGGTAAAATTACCGCCAACAGGAATCATCATTATATCTATATCACCGATTTTATCTATCTCATCATTGGAAAGATCCTGACCAATATCTCCCAAATGGCAAATTTTGATTCCATCCAATTCTATAACATAGGCTGTGGTGGTGCCTCTTTCTTGCCCTTGTTTTTTATCATGAAATAATTGAATACCTGTTATTAAAGCTTCTTTAATTTCATATTCACCAGGAGTGTCTATTAAGTAATAATTACCAGTAATTCCTTTTTTATAGTTATGATCAAAATGATCATGAGTTATTAACAATAAATCGGCTGAAAGTTTTTTTGGTAACTTAAGTCCAATTTTTGGATCATAGGGATCAATAATAATGGTAGTTTCCTTGCCTTGTATCTTAAAACAGGACTGACCCAGCCAAGTTATTTCCATTTTTATTTAGTTCCAATATTTTTTACTTTAATCTTTTTAGACCTAGAGCTTAATACCTTGGGCAGATTAACTGTTAGAATCCCATCTTTCATACTAGCCTTTGATTTATCTATATTAACGGGTGTTGGTAAAATAACAGACCTTGAAAATGAACCCCAGTAGCATTCTTGGACATAATAATCGTCGTTTTTTACTTCTCTTTCTTGTTTTCTTTCTCCCTTAACAGTAAAAACGTCATCATTAATGGAGATTTCAATATCTTCTGCTTTAACTCCAGCTATAGGAGCTTTAATAACAATATCGTTAGGAGTTTGGTAGACATCTATAGCTAATTGTCCGTCTTCTTCTTCAGACCATTCATTGGCAGTTTCTGATAAATCTGGTAATTGGTCAAAAGTTGTTTCTTCTAATTCGATTTTGTTTTTTTTGTCTTTCTTTAACATTTCGTCCTCCTTATTAGGGCTTTATTTTTTGTTCTTTTATTATAAATAACGCTTTTAAAAATAACAAGTCCGTTCTAAAATTAAATAACAAATGATAAAAAATATTTTTAAAGAAATTGAACTATTATTTTTTCCAGTTAATTGCGTGATTTGTCATAAAGGCGATAAGTTAGTTTGTCGGGATTGTATATCTAAAGCAGAAACAGAAAAAAATTATATGTTTCCAGAATATAATTTTTTAGATAATCTTTTAGTTTTAGGTGATTATAAGAATGAAGTTATCAAGAAAATGATCTGGGAAATGAAGTATAATTTTAATAAAGAATTGGTGGAATTTTTTTCGTTAATGATAGCAGAAAAATTTAAAAAAGAACTAATTAACGATTTTGTTTTTGTCTCAGTTCCGCTCCATAAAAAACGCCATAAATTTAGAGGTTTTAATCAGTCAGATTTAATTGCTAAGAGTCTTGCTGAAAAAACTAACATCATATATTTAGAAAACACATTAAGGAAAAATAAAGTTACGCAAAATCAAGCCGAGCTTTCTAAAAAAGAGCGGCTTAAAAATAACACAGGAGTTTTTGAGGTGAGGCGAGTAGTTAAGTCAAAAAATATTTTTTTAGTCGACGATGTAATAACCACAGGAGCAACCATCAAAGAATGTGTCAAGGTTTTAAAAGAAGCCGGTGCTAATAAAGTTTGGGGAGTTGTTTTAGCCAAAGATTAAGGTTATACTTTTTTCTACGGAGAGGTGGCAGAGCGGACGAATGCGGCAGTCTTGAAAACTGTTGTGCCGGCAACGGTACCGTGGGTTCGAATCCCACCCTCTCCGCCAATTTTCAAAATTAGGATTTTTGGTGATTGTTGCCTCGCCTTTGCGAGGCAAAACCAAAAATTTCCTTCCTTTCAAATTTTCCGCCTTGCGGCTCCTCTCACATCTTCCACCGCCTCAACATAATTATAACTTTTAACAGATTTTTATAGGATACAATTTTTGCTATAATACATCTGTGAATATAAAAAACCCAACGTCCAAACTTGGCAAAAATACTAAGCGCATACGCGAGCAAAAGGAAGTGTCACAAGGCGATATCTGCCGAGTGGTCGGGTCTGATTGTGCTCAAGTGAACAATATCAAAGCGGAAAAAGACAATCCCACACTTGCCACCATATTCAAGGGTAGAAAATTAGTAATAGCAACGATGCATGCAAAAGAGCAAGTAATTGCACCCTTGCTTAAAAAACATCTTGCTGTTGAAATTGTTGTTCCAAAACAATTTAACTCAGATCAATTCGGCACTTTTACAAGAGATATTAAAAGAGCTGGTAACCAATTAGAAGCTGCACGCGCAAAACTGCTTGCCGCCATGGAAATCGAAGGTGTTGATTTAGGGGTCTCAAGTGAGGGTAGTTTTGGAGAGCACCCATCTATTTCTTTTGCTCAATCCAATCTTGAACTTTTGTTGTTTATTGACAAGAAAAATGGATATGAAATTCGAGGTCATTACAGGACATCGGAAACAAATATAGACGGAGAGTATGTGGCAACTGTTAAAGAGGCTCTAAATTTTGCAAAAAAAGTCGGTTTTCCTAAACACGGAATAATTGTGAGAAAAAGCAAAGACGGTAAGTCCGAAATCTATAAAAACATTCAGACAAAAGAAGACCTTATAAAAACAGCGAGCAAAATGCTATGCAGTATACATACAAAACGAATTTTTATTGAGTCCGACATGCGCGCGCATAAAAATCCCACTCGCATGAAAGCGATAGCAAAAGCTACCGAAGATTTAATAAGAAATATTAAATCATTGTGCCCTAAGTGTCACTCTCCTGGTTTTGTTGTTGTAGATTTTGAAAAAGGACTCAAATGTTCATTATGTGGCCTACCAACAGATTTACCACTCAATGACATATACCAGTGTGCCATATGCGGTTACAACGAAAAGAGACTTGTTACCAAGTATGGCAAAGCCGCCAATCCGGCTCAATGTGGATATTGCAATCCTTAAAAACCATAGTGAACCCAAGCAAGGCTAAACAGGTATCGTGAACTAATTATTATTGTGGTAGTAAACATCAAAAAATAGATCGAGATGTTAATTATAAAATTGAGCATTGTTCTTGTAGGAAGCATAGAAAATTCAAAAATGATGCTGGTTATGATAAAAGAAGTTAGTTAATAAATTCTTTTACTTCTGAGTTTGATAACTTCCGCCATTGGCCAATTTTTAAATCATCAAGAGTAAGCTTATCAAGTCTTACTCTTTTTAATTGGGAAACTTTTTTGCCAACTTTTTCTATAACTCTTCTAACAATTCTTTTTCGACCCTCTGTTAAAATCATTCTATAGTTTTTGTTTTCTATTTCTTCAAACACTCTAGGTTTTGCTAGGCCATCTTCCAAGAAAACACCCTTTTTAATTTTTTCAATATCGTTATTATTTAGTGCTAGGTTGGTTATAATTGAATATTCTTTTTCTTTTTGATATTTTGGGTGAGTTATTTTTTGAGTTAGCTCCCCATTATTAGTAAGGATTATCAACCCTGAAGTGTTTTTATCTAATCTGCCAACTGGCCAAACCTTTGGTTTTTGAGGAACTAAGTCGGTAACTATTTTTTTAGAGAATTTTTTGGTAGTAGTTGATACATAACCAACAGGCTTATAAAGAAGATAATAAACATAATTTTTTGGTTTTATAATTTTATTATCGAATTTCACAATGTCTTTTTCTGGATCTATTCTTTGAGCCACATTGGTTTCTTTTTTGCCATTAATAAAAACCAAGCCTTTTTTTACAAGCTCTTCAGAGTTTCTCCTAGAGCTAATCCCACATTCTGATAAATATTTGGCTATTTTTATTTTGTTCATTAATTTTATGATATCATTCTTTCCTGATAAAATAATAATAATGATAAAGGTTGGAATAAAAATAGGCCCCAAGAGTGATATTTCCGAATTTGAGAAAACAGTTGCTTTGGCAGATTTTATTGAACTTTACGGTTCAACAAAATTTGATTATGGTTTTGTAAAAAAATACAATAAGCCCGTTGTGGTTCATGCTCCCAACTATAGTCAAGGAATAAACTATGCAAATTCCTGCAAAGAAGCTTTAAATCTTCGGTCACTTATCTGGGCAAAAAATACAGCAAATTTTTTTGATAGTGATAAAATTATTATTCATGCAGAGCTAATTGAAGGTGATTGTTCCAAAATAGAAAATACAATCAACTTTATTAAAAAAAATTTTGACAAAAGGCTTTTAATAGAAAATATGCCTTATCTTTCTATGGACCATAAACATTTTGGAGCCAGCAAAGAAGATTTAGTGAAAATAATAAAAGAAACAGGTATTGGTTTTTGTTTAGATTTAGCCCATGCTGCAGAATACGCCGCTTATAAAAAAATTAACGATAAGAAATATATAAAAAGCCTCTTAAGTCTTAGGCCAAGACATTTTCATATCTCAGACTCTAATTTAGATGTAGTTTTTGATAAAAATTATAATGAACTCCATTTCAATTTTTTCAAAGGCAACATTGATATTGAAGGGATAAAAAAGTTGATTCCAGATAATTCTTGGGTTACATTAGAAACTCAGCAAATTCATAAAGAGCTGGTAAAAGAAATTAATTTTTTAAAAAAATAATGTTTTACGATTTAGTTACAATTAAAATAAAAGCAGGTGATGGAGGCGATGGTGCCTTAAGTTTTCGTAAGGAAAAATACCGGCCAATGGGTGGGCCTGATGGTGGTAATGGAGGCAATGGCGGTTCGGTTTTTATTAAAGTTAATACTCAGCTTAATACTTTAAGCTATTTTGTATCCAGTAAGTTTTTTAAAGCAGAAGACGGTCAAAAAGGCGGGAAAAACGATAAAGAAGGTAAAAATGGTCAGGACCTTATTTTAGAAGTTCCCCAAGGAACTGCAATCATAAATAATGAAACTGGTGAAATAATTTTTGATTTGGTAGCGGAAAACGAATTAGTGGAAATAGCTAAAGGAGGTCGAGGTGGTTTTGGAAATGCTCATTTTAAAACATCTTCTAATCAAGCTCCTCAAATTAATCAGCTTGGTGAGCCAGGCCAAGAGCTGGAGATAAAGCTAGAACTAAAATTAGTGGCTGATGTAGCTATTGTTGGAGTTCCTTCTTCTGGTAAATCAACTCTTATTTCGGTTATTTCTAATGCCAAGCCTAAAATTGCCGATTATCCATTTACAACCTTAGTGCCAAATTTGGGCATGGTTAATATGAAAGATTTTAGTTTTGTAGTAGTTGATGTCCCGGGTCTTATTAAAGATGCCTATAAGGGAAAAGGTTTGGGTGATGCTTTTCTAAGACATATAGAACGTTCACGAATAATTATCCATCTTTTAGATCTTGCTTCTAAAGAGCCCCTTGCTGATTATTTAAACATTAGGGAAGAGCTAAAAAGATATAAATCGGAGCTAGCTAAAAAGCCAGAGATTGTAGTTCTTAATAAGATAGATATTTTAGGGCAAGACAAGGAGTTACTTAAAGAAATAGTTACTGACTTAGAAGGAAAAATTAAGAAAAAAGTTCATCCAATTTCAGCTGCTGCTGTTACCGATATTGAGCCACTACTTTATGAGATAAAAAAACAGCTTAAAAAAATGCCTAAAAAAGTTTTTATCAAGGAAAAGATAAAAATTTTTACACCGCAAGATGAACTTCTAGAAAATATTAAGATAGTTAAAGACAAAGATGTTTTTATTGTTTCTGGCAAAAAGATAGAAAGAATTGCTTCCCAGACCAACCCTAATTCCTCAGAAGGAGTTGCTAGACTTTTAAGATCGTTCGATAGAATTAATCTCATTAATTCTCTTTTGGAAAAAGGTATTAAGGATAATCATTTAATAAAAATAGGTCGCAGATTAGCTAAATTTTCTAATAATATGATAATTATTATTGGCTAAGATTATTGAAATATTTAACTTTTGATTTATAATTAAAAAACATTGGGCCCGTAGCTCAGCTGGTAGAGCGCTTGCATGGCATGCAAGAGGTCGTCGGTTCAAACCCGATCGGGTCCACCAAATTGCGCAGGGTGGAACTAAAAATCTATCTAAGCTTATTTGATAATTTGTCCAAATTCTTAATTTCCAGTACAATTTTGGTATATGGAAAAATATGAGCCTCAAAAAATAGAAAAAAAGTGGCAAGAGATTTGGCAAAAAACCAAACTGTATGAAACTGATATAAAACATAATAAGCCGAAACACTATAATTTAGTAATGTTCCCTTATCCATCCGGTGAGTATCTTCATATGGGACACGGTTACTCTTACTCAGGCGCTGATGTTTACGGTAGATTTAAAACGTTGAGAGGTTTTAATTTATTTGAACCGATTGGTTATGATTCGTTTGGCTTGCCAGCAGAAAATTATGCCATCAAAAAAGATATTCATCCCAAAGATAGTACCATTGCTAATATAGAGCATGCTCAAAAGCAATTAAAAAGTTTTGGCTGTGCTTTTGATTGGTCTCATACTGTTACGACCTCTAATCCTGAATATTATAAATGGACTCAATGGATATTTCTAAAATTATATCAACAAGGATTGGCCTATCAGAAAGAAGCTCCTGTTAATTGGTGCCCCAAGTGCATGACGGTTTTGGCGAATGAGCAGGTTATTAACGGATTTTGTGAAAGATGCGATAGCGAGGTTGTGCAGAAAAACATGAAGCAGTGGTTTTTTAAAATCACAGATTATGCGGATAGATTAGTTGCGGATTTAGACAAAGTCGATTGGCCGAAATCCTCTGTTGTAAAGCAAAGGAATTGGATAGGTCGCTCCGAAGGGGTAGAGATTCAATTTAGAATTAAAAATACCAAATACAAAATAAATGTTTTTACAACAAGAGTTGATACAATTTTTGGTGCTACATATATGGTAGTTGCGCCAGAACACGAGATAATAAAAAATTTAAAATACAAAATACAAAACTGGAATGAGGTTCAAGGATATATATTAAAAGCCCAAAAAAAAACTGAGCTTGAAAGAATGATGCAGGCAGATACTCCTACGTTCGTCAAAAAAAGCGGAGACGAAGTCGGAGTCCCGATCGCAAAGCGTGTCGGGAAAAAGACAGGTGTTGAGCTAAAAGGTCTAAAGGCAATCAACCCTTTCAATAAAGAGGAAATTCCTATTTATATTGCTGATTATATAATAGGAGGCTATGGCACCGGAGCAATTATGGCAGTTCCGGCGCATGATGAACGTGATTTTGAATTTGCTCAAAAATATAAATTACCAGTTAGAGAGGTGGTTGTTCCTTATTTTAAATATCCTACCAAGAAAGATAAATCTACCGAAAAAAGATCTCTTGCTATGGCAATAATTCATAACAAAAAAGACGACACATATCTTTGTCTTGACTGGACCAAAACAAAGTGGCGATCATTTCCCGGCGGGGGTGTTGACGGTGAAGACTATGTATCTGCCGCAAAAAGAGAGGTTTTGGAAGAGACTGGATATAAGAATATTAGATTAGTTAAAGAGTTTAGAAACACAATAATTGAGGAATTTTATCGTCCACACAAAGATTCCAATGTCATTGTCCGCTATAAATATCTTATTTTTGACCTTGTAAATAACGAAAAGGAAAGCGTTAGTGAAAAAGAAAGTAGTCAACACAAAAATGTGTGGGTGAAGAAAGATAAGGTTGCTGATTTTATAAACATAAAACATATAAAAGAATTTTGGGAAAAATATATTTCAGGAGAGGAGGAAAAAATCTTTACAGACCATGGAACTCTAATTGATTCTGGAGAATATTCTGGTCTAATTTCCAAGGAAGCCAAAGAAAAAATGGTTGCCTATCTTTCCAGAAACAATATTGGCAAAGCAAAAGCAAACTACAAACTTCGTGACTGGTCTTTTTCCCGCCAGCGCTACTGGGGAGCTCCCATCCCGATTGTTTATTGCGAGAAATGTGGGACAGCCCCTGTGCCAGAAAAGGATTTACCAGTTAAGTTACCGGAACTTGATATAAAGCAAGTTCGGCCGACAGGAACAGGCAAGGGACCTTTGGCAAATGTGCCGGAGTTTGTTAGCGTCGAGTGTCCTAAATGCGGAGGCAGGGCAGAGCGTGAAACAGACACCATGGACACCTTTGTTTGTTCAAGCTTTTATTATCTACGTTACCCTTCTGTTGGAAATAATGATGAAATGATGGAAAAAGAAACTACAAAAAAGTGGTTGCCAGTAGATATGTATGTTGGAGGAGCCGAGCATGTGACAATGCACCTGCTCTATTCTCGTTTTGTCACAAAGGCATTGTTTGACGCCAATCTTATATCCTTTGACGAACCATTCAAATCTCTTCGTCATCAGGGAATGATCTTAGGCTCGGATGGCAAAAAAATGAGCAAATCAAAAGGTAATACTGTAATCCCGGATAAGGTAATCCATGAATATGGTGCAGATATTTTCAGAACTTACCTTTTATTTATGGGACCGTTTGAAGATGGAGGACCATGGAACCCTAAAGGAATTGTTGGCGTGAAAAGATTTGTTGAAAGATTCTTCTCTTTGGCCTGCGAAGTCGCGCAAGTTTACGGAGACATAATGCCTGAAAAACTTATTTACTCCTCTTTGGAGATTGAAGAAACAGCACTCATGCGAGTTGTTCAAAAAACAGCAAAAAAAGTTTCTGAGGACATAGAAGAGTTTAGGTTTAATACGGCAGTTTCTGCAATGATGGAATGCGTAAACGAAGTGATAAAAATTAAAGGAAAGTTGCCTCCAAAGGATTCCCCAACTGTTTGGAAAGACGCAATTTCTCAAATGACAATTATTCTGTCACCATTTGCTCCGCACATAGCTGAAGAGCTTTGGGAAAGACTTGGTCATCCTGAAAGCATCTTTACTAAACAATGGCCAGAGGTTAATCAGCAGTTAATTCAGGAAGATATTGTAACTATAGTTGTTCAGGTTAATGGCAAAGTCAGAGGTTCTTTTGAATGCCTTAAAGATACAAACCAGGAAGAAGTCAAATTTTTAGCTATAGAAATCCCCAATGTTAAAAAATATTTAAAAGATATATCAATAACTAAAATTATTTATGTTAAAAATAAACTTATTAATTTAATAGTATAGAAGTTGACTATTCAAAAAAGATAATTTAAGATACTTTTTTAAAATTAAAATAATGATAAAGATAACTATATTGCCCTTAATAAAAGGTGCTTGTGAAGAGATAGAATTTGAAGAAGAGACAACCTCTTTGTCTTTTGCTGAGATAAAAATAGTTAAACCTTTAAAAGTTAAAGGTAAAGTTTTTAAAACTTCCCATGGGGTTTTAGTTAAAGCTAACCTGCAAGGTGAAGATAAAATTTTTTGTGATCGTTGTGGTGAAAATTTTATAAGAAAAATAAATCAATCTTTTTTTCAGGAATATTTTTATAAAGATAAAGCCGAAGGAAAAGAAGAATATGAAGTTAAGGCCGGTTTTGTTATTGATAGCAACGAGATTGATATAACCGAGGCTTTAATTGAAGAAATTTATCTAAAAGATAATGCTCATAATCTGTGTTCCGAAAAATGTCTAGGTTTATGCGCCAAATGTGGCAAAAACTTAAACAAAGGTAATTGTTCATGTTATACTAAAGAAAATAAAAATAACCCTTTCTATAAACTGAAAGATTTGAAAAAGGAGAAATAATGGCTGTTCCAAAGAAACAAAGGTCAAAAGCAAAAGTTAGAGCTCGTAGAGGTACTCAAACTATTAAAGTAGCTCAAAAAGCAACTTGCTCAAAGTGCGGTTCATTAAAAATCGCTCACACTGTTTGTGGAGTTTGTGGTACTTACAAAAGTAAAGAAGTGATTGATGTTGAAAAAAGACTAAGACGTAAAGAGCGTAAACTTAAAACTCAAGAGGAAGAATAATAAATGTCAATTTCTCGCCATTTTGCCAGAATTTTGGCTATGCAAACTTTGTACGAGTGGGATTTTCGTCAAACAGAAAATCCAAACGATGTTTTAGATAGAAATATAAAAGAATCAGCTTCTAATACAGAACTTAAGGATAAAAAATTTATTACTCAATTAGTTGAGGGTGTTATTAAGGAAAAAGAAACCATTGATGAGCTTATTAAAGTAGCAGCACCAGAATGGCCGATATCCCAAATAGCGGCTATTGATAGGGCTATTTTAAGGTTAGGTATTTTTGAATTACTGTATATGAAGGAAATACCTCCTAAGGTTGCCATTAATGAGGCTATAGAATTAGGCAAAGCTTTTGGTGGAGAAAATTCAGGCAAATTTGTTAACGGGGTTTTAGGTACTGTTTATAGAAATAGCGATCTTTATAAATCCGAAGAAAAAAAGACTGTTAAAAAACAAGATAAATCAGTTACTGAGAAATAATATTTATGGAAAAGGATTTTTCTAAAGTTGAGAAAATAATTGAGGTAGAATTTAGAAACAAAGATTTACTAAGACAGGCCTTTGTTCATAAATCATATCTCAATGAAAATAAGAATTTTGAATTAAAAGATAATGAACGTCTGGAATTTTTAGGTGATGCTGTCTTGGAGTTAGTTGTTACTGAATATCTTTATAATAATTATCCTAATCCAGAAGGCGAGTTAACTAATTGGCGTAGTGCTTTAGTAAAAGGGCAGACTTTATCCGAAGTAGCTGATAATTTGTCTTTCAACGACTATTTATTTTTATCTCGTGGTGAGGCCAAAGGCAATGGTCGGGCTCGTCAGATTATCTTGGCTAATGTTTTTGAGGCGGTTATTGGTGCTATCTATAAAGATCAGGGCTATGAAGCAGCTAAAAAATTTATCAACAAAAACATTTTAGATAGATTGGAAAAAGTTCTAAAAGAAGAGCTGCATGTTGATCCTAAGTCTCGTTTTCAGGAAATAACTCAAGAGAAATTAGGTGTTACACCTCGCTACGAAGTTTTAGAAGAGTCTGGTCCTGATCACGATAAATATTTTTTAGTTGGCGTTTTTTTAAATGGCAAAATATATGGCAAGGGGTCTGGCTCTTCTAAACAGCAAGCTGCCATCGAAGCTGCCCAAGATGCATTAAACAAGGGCATTTAAAAATATAAAAGATAGAGTTTTTTAATTTTTGTTTTGCTGATAAAATTAATCTAATATGTATTTAAAGAAGATAACCATTCAGGGTTTTAAGTCTTTCGCCAGAAAGACTGTTATTGATTTTGAGCAAGGAATTACCTGTATTGTTGGTCCAAATGGTTCTGGCAAGTCTAATGTTTCCGATGCCATTAAGTGGGTTTTGGGCGAGAAATCAATGAAAAATCTGCGCTCAAAAAAATCAGAAGATGTTATTTTTGCTGGCTCGGGCTTAAAATCAAAATCTGGTATGGCAGAAGTTTCGCTTTTTTTGGATAACAAAGATAAAATAGTTCCTATTGATTTTACAGAAGTTTTAATTACCAGAAGAATTTATCGTAATGGTGATTCAGAATACTTAATTAATGGATCAAAAGCTAGACTTTTAGACCTTACTGAGCTTTTGTCAAAATCTGGTTTTGGTCGTTCAACTTATACTGTTATCGGACAGGGCATGGTGGATAAGTTAATAACTCAAACAACCGAAGAAAGGCGAGAGCTATTTCAAGATGCCTCAGGCGTTAAACACTTTTATATAAAAAGAGATCAAGCTCTTAAGAAATTTAAAGAGACAAAAGACAATCTAACCAGAGTAGCCGATGTTTTAAGAGAATTAAAACCAAGATTATCCAGCTTAGAACGAAAGCAGAAGCAAGCCGAGGAACGTAAGGTTCTTACAATTTCTTTGCAGGATCTTCAGAAAAAATATTATGGATCCGAGTTAGGTAAAATTAATTCTTCTTTGTCTGATCAAGAAAAAAAGTTTTCTGAAATTTCAGAAAACCTAACTGCTATAAAAATAGAAGTTGAAAAACTTAATAAGCTTTTAGAGGTCAGGACCGATAGCTCTTCTAGAATTAAAGAACAACAACAAGAGAATCAAATAAGGCAAACAGAACAAAAACTTCATGACCTTCAAGATAAGCTCTTAGAAAAAGTTCGTTCGGATGCTTTAAGCGTAGAAAAACTAAAAAACTATCGAGAGAAATTACCTAAATTAAAAGAAGAATTGTCAATTCTTAATAAAGAAATTGAGGGGAAAAAACATCAAATAGAAGGTCTTGGTTTAAAGCAAAAAGAATTTAACTTCGAGCTTAGCAAACTTACTGAGTTAAAAAATAAACATCTAGAAAACTCATCAACATCATCTGAGCCTGTTATTGTTTTTGAAAAAATTAAAGAAAGCCTAAACTCAATCCTTAAGAAAATCAAAAATGAAAAAGATTACAATTTTGATAAATTAGCCAATGAAATAAGTGATTTATTGGTTTATCTGGACAAGAATGACAAAATAGCTTTTGATAATAAAGCCACAGAAAAAATTCGTCTTGATCTTAAAATAGAAAAAATAAAATCAGAAATTGAATCACGACAAGGTTTTATTAGTCAGGCCAATGAAATGTTAGGGATTTTAGAACAAAAACAAAAAGTAATATCACAAGAAATAGAGCAGATAGAAGGTTTCAAGGCCAAAAGTATCAAAGAGGGTAATAATATAGATATTGAAGGTGAAATTGCTAATTTTAAAAAAGAACTTGAAATCAAAAAAAATGAATTGGCTAAAATAAAAGAGATTAATCTTTCAGTAGAGTCTGCTTTTTTGGAAACAGAAAAAGCTTATCGTTCAAAAAGGGACATCGAGTCTCAATATAAGGATGAGTTAACCAGGGTTGAGATAGAAATAACTAGACTAAAAACCAGAAAAGATGATTTGGAGAGAGAAGTTTTAGAGACCGGTTTAAAAATTAATGAATTGAAAAATATTAATTTAGAAAACCAGCAGCGTCAAAATATAATATCTGAAATCTCCAGTTTAAAAAATAAGTTAGCTTATTTCGGAGGTGCAATTTCCAAAGAAGACGAAGATGAATACCGAGAAGTTAAACAAAGATATGAATTTTTAACAAATCAGTCAGAAGATTTATCACAAGCCTTATCTTCAACTAAAAAAGTTGTTTTTGAGCTGGAAAGAAAAATTCATGACCAATTTCATGAAAAATTTGAGAAAATCTCCCAAAAGTTTAATCAATATTTTGGTAAACTTTTCGGTGGTGGTCAAGCCAAGCTAATTTTAAAAGAAGGTGAAACAGACGAAGAAACGACAATTGATATTCAAGCTATTCCACCGGGCAAAAAAGTTCATACTTTAAGTACTCTTTCCGGAGGAGAAAAGTCTTTAACTTCAATAGCTTTATTATTTGCTATATTTTCGGTTAACCCAACTCCTTTTTGTGTTCTGGATGAAGTAGATGCTGCTTTAGACGAATCAAATTCAATCAGGTTTGCTGATCTTCTGGCTAGTTTAACTAACAAAACTCAATTTATAGTAGTAACTCACAATCGCGAAACCATGAAGCGCAGTCGTAATCTTTATGGAGTTACTATGGATGAGGGTAAAGTTTCACAGGTTTTATCATTAAGGCTTGAAGATGCTCAACAGTATTCAAAATAAAAATTTTAAAATAAAAATAACTTTACTGTTAATTGCCTTTATTTTTTTTAGTGTGATTTTATTTAATATATTATTTTTTAATCCTGTTACTTTTATATTCTTTCTTCTGGGAGGTATATTTCTATTTGTTTCTTTCTTTGAAAGATTTCAAATCCAAGCCATAAAAGAAGAATCTGCTCAAAAAGCTAAAAAACTCATGGTTTTATCTGCCCAAAGTGATCCTTTGTGGCAAAAGGAACATATAACTCAGTTTGTTCAGGCCGTTTTTAATGCTTATTATTTTGCTTGGTATAATTTTAACCCTCATAATCTTGATAAATTTTTATCATCAGATTTTTATAAAAAAACTATTCTGGAAATGAACGTGGTTAGAAGTCTTAACAGGAGATTTACTCCTAAAATAAAAGGTGATTTGAAAATTGAAATAATTGAAGCAGAAGACAAAAATAGTATTGAGGGAGATACTTTCACAGCAGAGCTAACTTATTCTTTAGAGAGAGACAGTATATTTAAAACCAACTTAGCGTTAAGCTATTTGACTTTAAGAAATAATCAAAAATTGTTATATTGGGGCAAAATAGTTGAATATTGGCAATTTACCAGATCTTCTAATGGCTGGCGTCTTAATAAAGTTTGGTCGGATCACTTTATTAGACCAAAAATTGCTACGCCTAAATTAGAAGAAAAAATACAAATTTTTGCCAAAGAAAATAATTTTTATTATGATCCTGATTTCGGTAAAATTATTGTTCCTTCAAAAGGCAAGCTTTTTGATAAATATAAATATTCAACAAGAGTTTCCAATCATACTATTGGTGTAATTGATAAAAAAATTGTGCAGTTTTATATTTTTTATGGTTGTGATTCAACTGGCGATAACAGAACATGTCGCAATTATGTTATTTCTCAGGCGATACTGCCTAAAAATTATAAAAATATGATTATTGAGTCTAAGGGGAGTGATCTGGCTTTATTTAGCAACATAGGCACAGGTTTAGAAAAAATTAAAACTTCAAGTATAGATTTTGATAAAAAATATACAGTTTATCGTCATCATCAAGACAGAGTTAATGTTTTGGAGCTTTTGCCTACTAATTTTATGGAGCATCTTTTGACTATTAAATTCCCAATTTATTTGGAAATTGTTGATAATTTGCTTTACATTGCTACGCCTTACAGGGGACTTAATAAAAATAATCTAATAGGTTATCAAGAAATGTTAGAAGTTCTTAACTGGTCTTTTAAAGAAATGAAGATGTAGCTTCTTGACAGAAGGCCTCATTTTAGCTACAATCTCACTATTGAAAAATTAATCAAAAAGGAAAGAATTTAATGTTAGTTATCAGATTAAGGCGAACAGGACGAAAAAAAGCCCCTAAATTTAGAGTAGTAGTGGCTGAAAAAACCATGCCTATTTATGGTAGATTTGTCGATATTATTGGTCAGGTAGATTTACAAGCTGAGTCAAAAGTTATTGAGATTAACAAAGAAAAGGCTCAAGATTGGATGAAAAAAGGAGCTCAACCTACAGATACCGTGGCTCGGTTAATGGTTAAGGCGGGCATTTTAAAAAAAGATGATTTAAATTGGAAGCCAGATAAAAAACGAAAAAAACGGGCTGAAGCCAAAAAGGAAGCCAAGGAGGGTGCAAAGCCAATTTCTGAAACTACAAAATCAGAAGAAAAGACGCAACAAGAAGTAAAGACTGAAGAAAAACCAGTTGAAAAATCTGATGAAACTCCAAAAGAAGAGCCTAAAAAGGAAGAAAAAGTAGAAGAAAAAACCACAGCAGAGCTTCAGAAAGATAATTCAGAAGCTAAAGAAGACCCCAAAGATAAATAATCTTTACAAAAAGATTTATTTATGGTATAATAAGGAGAGAGATGAAATTCAGTGGGCTTTGGTCGAAAAGCTCGGAATTTAACAATAAAATATAAATTAAGGAGGATACAGTGGCACAAGAAAAAGATCAGGCATTTGTTGAATACGTGGTTAAAACCCTTGTAGACAATCCTGACAAAGTTGAAACCAAAAGAACGATTGATGAACGCGGTGTTCTAATTGAACTTAAAGTTGACCCCGCCGATATGGGTAAAATTATCGGTAAAGAAGGTAAAACTGCTAAGTCTATTAGAACTCTTCTAAGAGTAGTTGGCGCCCAAAACGATGCTCGAGTTAACTTGAAAATCGTTGAACCAGAAGGTTCTCAAAGCGCTCCAGCTCCCGAGGCTCCTAAAGCCGAAGAAACTCCCAAAGAAGAAGCTCCTAAAGATGCTATCGACGATATCAAACTTTAATCCTTCTAAAAATAAAAAAGCCCCCAGTTATTGAGGGCTTTTTTGATGTTATAATAATTTTAAATGAAAAAAGTAATTAACTTTTATATTATTACACTTTTTCCAGATTCTCTTAAGAAGGTTTTTTCTGAATCAATTATTGGTAGAGCTCAGAAAAAGGGTTTAATTAATATTAGCCTGGTTGATTTGAGAAAATTTGGCCAAGGCAAAAGAAAAATAGTTGATGATAAAGCTTATGGGGGTGGAGTTGGCATGGTTTTGAGAGTTGATATTATCGCTAAAGCGATAAATCAACTTAAATTCAAAATTAAAAATTCAAAATTAAAAATTATATTATTAACGCCTCAGGGGAAAACCTACAATCAAAAACTAGTCAAAAAATTTTCCAAAGAAGAAAATTTAATTTTAATTTGCGGACATTATGAGGGCTTTGATGAACGAGTTAGAAAATTAGTTGATGAAGAAATTTCTATCGGTGATTACATTTTAACTGGCGGGGAAATACCGGCCATGGTTTTGGTTGATTCTATGACCCGCTTGATCCCAGGAGTTTTAGGCAAGGAAGAATCCTTAAAAGAAGAGAGTTTCGAGAAAAATCTTTTGGAATATCCTCAATATACTTATCCAAGAGAATATCAAAAAATGAAGGTGCCAGAGGTTTTATTATCTGGCAATCACGCAGAAATTAAAAGATGGCGGGAAAAAGAAGCTTTAAAAAGAACTACCAAAAGAAGACCTGATTTGCTAAAATAAAAAGAAGAATCGCTCCAATGTTCGCGAAACTTAATTGGGATCTCAATTTTTGAAAGGAATAGAATGAATCAAAAATCTCGAAAAAAAATTACTAAAGACATGACAATTGCCGAGGTTTTGGAAAACTATCCAGAAACAGCCGGAGTGCTTCACAAAAATTTAGGTTTTTGTACTACCTGTCCCTCAGTTTCAGTAGAAACTTTGGCCTTAGGGGCTCATTTACATGAGGTTGATATTAATAAATTAGTCAAAGATTTAAATCAGGCAGCTGAAAAAGTTAGCAAGGAGAAAAAATGAACGAAAAATTTAATTGGAAGCGTTTTTCTATTGTTATGGCAATTGTTATTTTTGCCGCGGGAGCCACAGCAGGACCTTTGTGGTATTTCATGGACCAAAATAACAAAAGCCAACAAGAGACAATTGATAGCCTTCAAAAACAGCTTAATCAAATAACAGAGAATCAAGAGACCGAAAAAGATGAAGCTGCGGATTGGAAAACTTATAAAGAAAATAATGGTATTTATTCTATTAAATATCCAAGTGATTGGTTTTATAAAGACGATTATGATATGGGAGAGGCTAATCGTTCTTTAGTTGCTTTTGGTGAGACTAAAAGAGATTTGCCAGCTCCGGAGACAGATCAGATATCGGCTATAGGAATTAATTTCGGAATTAAAGAAAATGAAATTCCTTCATCGAATTACACCGCTTCTGCTACTGTTGAGATTTCGAAAGTTTTTATTGGTGACAAGATCTCCGCTATTAAAGTAGTCCTTTTGCCTGGAAGAGAAAATGATATGTATGGTGACTCAAAAATTATTTATTATGAAATAAAGACAAGCAAGGGATATATACTTATTAATCAGTTTGAAGATTATGAGCAAGATAACTTTGATTTAATGCTAAAGAACTTTAAACTCTTATAACAAGGAGGACGTATGACAAAATTAGATAGTTTAAGTACAGCTTCTCAGGCAGCAAAAACTAAAACTAAAGAAAAGTTTAGTGCTAAAAGATTTTTAATTTTGATTGCTTTTGTTTTTTTAGCAGCTATTTTTTCTGCTGGACCAGTTTGGTATTTTTTAAATCAAGCACTTGAGGTTCAGAAAGATCAAATTGAAAGTATACAAAATCAACTAAACAACCTGGCAGATCAGCTAAAGGAAAAACAAAATAAAGATGTTTCTGATGAAATAATCTATAAAAACGAAGATTACAATTTTCAATTAACCCTGCCAAAAACCTGGCAAGATTACAAAGTGTTTGAAACCGAAACAGAATGGGGCGAAGAAGTAGGTTCGGTAATGACTTATTATTTTGCTTTGCCAACCAAGGATAGCAATTGGCCAAAAGAATATGATATCGATGAAGGTTATGCCAGTTTATTTGCTATAACTTTGCTTGATGAAGATCAGTACGAGATCGTTAAAAGCGAAGATGGTCCTGTTCCGGCTAAACTTGGTGTTAGCGGTAATTATATAATTACTTGGTCAGGAGGACAGATCGTTCCAGAGGATTTAATTGATAGACTAGAAGAAGTTAAAATAATTATTGATACCATATCTTTTAATTAGGAGGTTTTATGCCAAAAGTAGATAAAGATAAATGTATAGGTTGCGGACTTTGCGCTTCTGTCTGTTCAGATTGTTTTGAGCTGGACTCAGATGGTAAATCTCAGGTAAAAGCAACTTGTGATGCTTCAGCCCCATGTGTTGAAGAAGCAGTTTCGGGCTGTCCAGTTTCAGCTATTTCTAAATAATAATATTAAATAAAAAAGGGTTACAAGGAGCCCTTTTTTATTTTGGTGACTTTTTTCTTAAAACCTAGCCTGTTATAATTAAGATTTAAGGCTATAAAAATGGACAAATTTAAATTAGAGTCAAATTTTAAACCAACTGGTGATCAGCCCCAAGCTATTAAAGAGCTAACCGAAAACCTAAAAAAGGGCAAGAAATTCCAAACGCTTATGGGTATAACTGGTTCAGGTAAAACTTATACCATGGCTAAGGTAATTGAGAAAATTAATAAGCCAACTTTGGTTATTTCTCATAATAAAACTTTAGCTGCTCAACTTTGTGCTGAATTTAGGCAATTTTTTCCACAAAATGCGGTTGGTTATTTTGTTTCTTATTACGATTATTATCAGCCAGAGGCTTATATCCCTTCGTCGGATACTTATATAGAAAAAGAAACTGATTTAAATGAAGAAATTGATAAATTGCGTCACCAAGCTACTGCTTATCTTTTGTCTAGAAAAGATGTTATTATTGTAGCTTCGGTTTCAGCTATTTATGGCTTAGGGTCTCCTTTTGATTATCTAAATCAAAGCATTAACCTTAAAAAAAGCAAGGAATTTCCCTTAACGATGATTCTTCATCAGCTGGCAGCTCTTCAATATGACAGAAATCAAACTAATTTATTGCGTGGCTCTTTTAGAGTTAAAGGCTCTGTTTTAGATGTTTTTCCTGTTTATAGTGATTTGATAGTCAGGGTTCAAATGTTTGACAATGAAGTCGAGAAAATTTCTTTAATTGATCCTTTAACAGGAAAAGTTCATGAAGAAAAAGAAGAAATAACAATTTTTCCAGCTAAGCATTTTGTAACTCCGGAAAATAGAATGGCAGAAATGATGACAAAAATAAGAAAAGAAATGGAAGAGAGGGTTAGCTTTTTTAAAAAAAATGGTCAGGAACTCGAAGCCCAAAGGATTCGTCAACGGACAGAATATGATTTGGAGATGATAACTGAAACTGGCTATTGTAATGGTATAGAAAATTATTCACGCTACACCTCAGGTAGAAAAAAGGGAGAAACCCCTTTTACTTTGTTAGATTACTTTAAGTATTCGGATAATAATTTTTTAATGATGATTGATGAGTCTCATATGACTATTCCTCAAATTGGCGGTATGTACAATGGTGATCGAGCCAGAAAAGAAACATTGGTTAATTTTGGTTTTCGCTTGCCCTCTGCTTTTGATAATAGACCATTAAAGTTTAATGAGTTTGAAGAAAGGGTCAATCAGGCTATTTTTGTATCAGCCACACCCGGTAAATACGAATTTGAAAAATCAACCAAAGACTTAAAAAGTTATTTAGACTTATACAAAAGACATAAAAAGGATAAAAAAGTTTTAGGTATAACTGAACAAATTATTAGACCGACAGGTATTTTAGATCCAATAATAGAGATTCACCCAGCTAAAAATCAAATAGACGATGCTTTGGGGGAAATCCAGAAAACTATTAAAAAAAATCAGCGAGTCTTGGTTACTACTTTAACAAAAAGAATGGCCGAAGAATTATCTGAGTATTTATCTGAGCTGGGCGTTAAGGCTCATTATCTTCATTCTGAAGTTGATACTTTGGAAAGACTTGATATTTTAAAAGACTTGCGTAAGGGCATTTATGATGTAGTGGTTGGTATAAATTTGTTGCGCGAGGGTTTAGATTTGCCAGAGGTTTCTAAAGTTTTAATTTTAGATGGTGATAATGAAGGTTTTTTGCGCTCTACAACAGCGCTGATGCAGACTATTGGCCGAGGGGCTCGACATATTGATGGTAGAGCAGTTATTTATGCTGATAAAATTACAGATTCAATTAAACAAACAGTTGAAGAAACAGAAAGGCGAAGAAAGATTCAGTCTCTTTATAATAAAAAACATAGTATAACTCCAGCTTCAATAAAGAAAAAAATTAAAGATACTTTTTCGGAAATAAGAAGAGAGGCTAAAACTAAAACTTTAACTTTAAAAGATATCCCTCAGGATGAATTAACTCAAGTTATGGAAAACATGGAGGAACAAATGCAGTTATTTGCCGAGGCTTTAGAATTTGAAAAAGCCGCGAAGTTGCGCGACCAAATTAAATCACTTAAAGAAGAAATTGCTAAAAAAAGGCTAGCTAAGCGGTTGTAAGAAGTAAAGTTACTAACATAAAACCAAACAAAGCAATAAAAATTGCCAAAAGAGTTATTCGACCAGAGGTTTTGGAAAAAATTTTTGTAAGGTTTTTTTCTTGCATTGATAAAAATCCTAACATCTTAATAATTTTTTATCAAGGAGTAAAAAGGGGTTGATTAAAAAACAATAATTTGATAGTATTTCGATATTGAGCGGGTCGTTAGCTCAGTTGGTAGAGCACCGGCCTTTTAAGCCGGGTGTCCTGGGTTCGAGCCCCAGACGACCCACCAA
>CAZGIU010000004.1:0-17903 GCA_964526535.1 uncultured Candidatus Saccharibacteria bacterium
TGATTCGGTGTGGTAACATCGTCTACCAGGTTGTCCAAGATTTGCCGGTAGTACCAACAGACGAGGACTGCAAGACTGGTCCCTACCATGTTCCGTCCAATCCGGCGTATCAGCCAGAGTGGGAGAACGATCCCAATTTGGTTGTCCCAACGCCGGGCTACGAACGCGATCGCGCAGAGGACGCTTACAAGCCAGATCAAACCGGCACTGACAAAGACGCAACTGGCGAGGCACCTTCAGGTTCACATGGCGGTGGATCAACTGGAACAAGCAACCCCACGACCACACCTATAGATCCCTCTCCTGATCCTGATGATGACGAAGTCTCTGACGGCGTCATTTCATCGCCCCCGCCGCCACCTCCTCCTCCGTCGTCTTCTGGTTCGACGACACCATAACTGGCGGCTCGACAAAGGGTTCGGGAGATATGTTAAGTTAGCTTTAGCTAACACCTCTTTCTCCCGAACCCCGCCGTCGAACAACACACATACCTGGTTATCAACCTTTCTTTAAATCAACGTTTTTATATAAGTAATAATTAATTAACAAATAAGGAAGTCATCGTGGAAAAATTCTATACTATCAAAGAAGAAAGAGAATTTAAAAAACAAACTCTTTCTGAAAAAGCCAAAAAATGGTTTTCTCAGAAAAGTTATCTAAAAAAAGGTTTTGCTGAAAAAGTTGAAGCTTTAAGAAAAACAGCGGCTTCGCTTTTGATAATGGCTGTAATTGGTCAATTTACAGTTGGTATTTTTTCAACCACAGCTGCTGCCGGTGATCCTGCCAATTTAGATGGCTCTTTGGCTGTGGCTAATACCACTACAGGCGGAACTTATCAAGAAGATTCTGTTCAAGCCAAAGTTGATGATGTGGTCAAACTTGAATTGGCTTATCATAATACCGAACCACCTAATTCAGGTACAGATGCCTATAATGTTTTAGCTAGGATTGGTTTGCCCCAGAATACTGGAACTAGCTTAGTGGCTGAAGGTTTTGTTAGGGGTTCTAATACTAACGCCTTAACAGATACAGCTTCGGTTTTAACTGAAATTCCAGCTACTTTATCTTATGTACCAGGCTCTGCTAAATGGAGACACAATATTGGTACTAATGATCAGCCAAACTGGGTGACTGAAACTATTTCTGACAATATAGTTACTATAGGAGTTAATCTAGGAACAGTTAAGCCATGTTGGAATATGCAAGGCACTATTACAGTTTTAGTTAGGGTTAATGGTTCTGTAATTGATGTTCAAAAACAAGTTGCTCACTTAGGTGGTCAATGGCAAGAGCAGATTGAGGTTGAGCCAGGTGATCGAGTTGCTTATATGATTGGTTTTACTAATCAAGGTAATGTAAATATTACAAATACTATTATTGGCGATAATTTACCGGGTTATATGAGTTATGTAGCTGGTTCTACTAAGCTTTATAATGCAAATTATCCAAATGGGACTGATATGCCTGACGGTATAACTACCGGAGGTATTAGAATAGGTACCTATACAGTCGGGTCTAATGGTTATGTTGTATTTCAAGCTGATATTTCTAATAATGTTCCAGCTGGTTGCCATTCTTTAAGAAATGTTGGTATTGTTGACTCTGATCAAACTCCAGAAACATGGGACTTCGCAGTTGTAAATGTTTGTCGTGAAGCAGCCCCTCCTGCTTTCCGTATTTCAAAGGCTGCCTTTAATGTGACTCAAAATGTTGATGCTACTACAACCTTAGCTCGTGCTGGCGATGTTATTAGATACTCTCTAAGTACAAGTAATTCGGGTGAACAAGCAGGTAGTTATAATATTCAAGATGATATAACAGATGTGCTTGAATATACTAATCTAACTAATAATGGCGGTGGAACTTTAAATGGAAATGTAATCAATTATGGCAATACTACTATACAGCCAAATCAAACTGTAATTAGAAGCTTTGAGATTGAAGTTAAGCCGTTTGTTGATTGGCCAAACAATGGTGATTTAAATCTAATTAATATTTATGGAAACCAGATTTTAATTAGATTGGGTTACTTTAACATTACTCAGGCAAAATCAGCTTTTAATGATACTCAAAGAGTAGATGCTACAACTGCTGTAGCCAGAGCTGGTGATGCAATTACTTACACGCTTATTACTAGAAATACTGGTAATGATGTAGCTACTAATTATGTAGTTAGTGATGATATTTCCGATGTTTTAGAGTACGTAGATGTAACAGGTCTTAATGGTGGGACTTTGGCCAACGAAGCTATTTCTTGGACTGCTCAAAACATTCCAGCAGGTGGTCAAATTGTAAATACCTTTGTCGTAACAGTAAAAAATCCTATTTCAGATAATCAGCAAAATGGTACATCATTTGATTACCGAATGGACAATGTTTACGGCAATGAAATTAGAATTACCGTAGAAAGACCTTCTATTTTAGGAGGCGTAATAGCTGGAGCAACTGCTTATAGATTAGCCACTTCTGGCTCTTCTAACTGGTTAGTAGCAGTTTTAGCTCTGTTTATGCTCTCATCTTCTATCTACTTGTACATAAGAGAGAAGAAGCTTCTAAGTATGGCAACAATGACCAGGCAAATAAACCGATAATCTAAAAGCCTTGTAATTTCTACGTGACTTTTTGTGTTATCATGTTGCTATGAAAGAAGTAGAGGAAAAAATAGCTGATTTTAAAAAAAGGGTCGCTGCTCTGAAGGAGTATCTTTGATGTTGCGAAGTTAGAGAAAGAGATACAAGCACTAGAGAAGCAAAGTCAGGGGAGTGACTTCTGGCAAGACGAAGCAAAAGCAGCTTTAGTCTTAAAAGATATTAATTTTAAAAAAAGTAAGATTTCAAAAATAGTTAATCTTGAGATCTGGGTAAATAATTTAGCGGATTTAGCTAAAGATGCCCATTCTGATGAAGACAATCAGATGATAGAAAAAGAGATTACTACTTTAGAGAAAGACTTGGATAAGCAGGAGTTAATTACCCTTCTATCAGGTAAGATGGATTCTAGGAATGCTATTTTATCTATTTATGCTGGTGCCGGAGGAGTTGATGCTCAAGATTGGGCGGAGATGCTTTTAAGAATGTATTTAAGGTATTCAGAGAAAAATTCTTTCAAGGTCGCTATTATAGCTATTTCTCAGGGAGATGAAGCGGGTTTAAAAAGTGTTACTTTAGAAATAAAAGGGGAGATGGTTTTTGGTCTTTTAAAAAATGAGTCCGGAGTTCATCGCTTAGTCAGATTATCGCCATTTAATGCTCAAAATCTTCGGCAGACTTCTTTTGCTTTAGTTGATGTAATACCCGAAGTTAATGAGAAGGAAATAGAAATTGATACTAAAGATCTTAAAATTGAGACTTTTCGCTCATCAGGTGCAGGTGGTCAGCATGTTAATGTGACAGATTCAGCTGTTCGAATTACTCATTTACCAACTAAAATAACAGCTTCTTCTCAGTCTGAAAGATCTCAGCTTCAAAATAAAAATCAAGCTATGAAAGTCTTATCTTCTAAATTGGTAAAATATCAGGCAGAAAAAAATGAGGCAGAAAAGGCAAAATTGCGAGGTGAAATTTCTTCAGCTTCTTGGGGTAACCAAATACGTTCTTATGTTTTACATCCTTATAAAATGATTAAAGATCATAGGACTGGTCTTGAAAGCAAAAATCCAGAAGCTATTCTGTCTGGTGAATTAGATAATTTCATAGAAGAGTCTCTTAAAAAAATAAAATAATAAGGTCTTGTTTTAGGCCAGCTATATGTTAAGATGTTATTTGTAAAATAAAAAACAATGATTCAATTTACAGAAGTAGATAAAATATATCAAAATGGGACGGTAGCTCTTAAACATGTTAACCTGAAAATAAAATCAGGCGAGTTTGTTTCTATTGTTGGTCCTTCTGGGGCTGGTAAGTCAACCCTAATTAGGCTTTTAATTGCTGAAGAGCGTCCAACTAATGGTCAAATTGTGGTTGGTGGAGTTAATATTGCCAGAATGAAAAGAAGTAAAATTCCTTATTATCGTCGAAAACTAGGAGTTGTTTTCCAAGACTTTAAGCTTTTGCCCAGAGTAACTGTTTGGGAAAATGTTTCTTTTGCTATGGAGGTTTCCGGTGATTCTGCTAAAACTATTAATAAAGTTGTGCCCAGAATTCTTAATTTAGTTGGTCTTGAAGGTAAAGAAAAAGTTTATCCAGATGAATTGTCTGGCGGTGAGGTTCAAAGAGTAGCTATTGCTAGAGCTTTAGCTCATCAGCCTAAAATAATGATTGCCGATGAACCAACAGGTAATTTAGATCCTAAAACCGCTTGGGGTATTACCGAGCTTTTACTAAAAATTAATGAATTGGGTACTACTATTATAATGGCTACTCATAATAAAGAAGTGGTTAATAAGGTTCACCAAAGAGTAGTGGGTATTGAAAAAGGCACCATTGTTTACGATAAACATAATTCAGGCTATATGATATGAGCTTAGCAGGCATCAAAAGAATATTTGTAATGGGTTTTAAAAATTTTTGGCGGAATGGTTGGTTAAGTTTGGCCGCAGTTTTTGTTATGGTTATAACTTTGTTTATTCTTAGTTTGTTTATTATTTTAAATATTGGTGTTGATGAAACAGTTAAAGAAATAACTAAAAAGATTGATTTATCTATTAGGTTAAAAGATGAAGTAGTTGAGGAAAAAACTCAAGATTTAATGTCTGAGATAAGACAGCAAGAAGGTGTGGAAGACGTTAGATTTAAAACCAAAGAAGAGGCTTGGCAAGAGTTTAAGGGTTTAAGTCAGAAGAATCAAGAAATAACCTCAGAGCTTTCAGATGAAGATAATCCTTTATGGGCTTCAGTTGAAGTTAAAGTTTTTGATGCCAATAAAGTTCAAAATGTAGTTAATATAGCTGAGAAAGAAGATTTTAAGCAAATAGTTTATAGTGTTAATTATCGTTCTAAACAGACTGTTTTTGATAATCTTATTAAATTTACTAACTTTATCAAAAAATCAGGTCTTTTGCTGACAACTATTTTTGTAACCATATCTTTTTTGATTATTTTTAATACTATCAGAATTACTATTTATTCAAGACGTGAAGAAGTTGAAATAATGAAGTTGGTTGGAGCTACTAATTGGTATGTTAGAGCGCCATTTTTATTTGAAGGTGCTTTGTATGGATTTTTTGGAGCCTTAATATCTTTTATTATTATTGTTTCGTCTTTTTATGCCTTTGATTCAGTTATTTCAACTTGGAGTTTTGTTGGAGATAGTTCTGCCTTAGGCTTTTTAAAGACCAATTTAATTACAGTTTTATTTATTAAAATAGGAGTTGGTGCTGCTATCGGAATTATTAGTTCCCAAATTGCTATTAGAAAACATTTAAAAAAGATTAATTAAATGATTCTATCAGATAAAGAAATAAGAAATTATATTCAAGAGGATAAAATAAAAATAGATCCTGCTCCAAATTATGAAGAACAACTTTCTGGGGCTTCTTTGGACTTAAGGCTGGGTAAAGAGTTTAGGATTTTTGATTATGCTCAGGCCACGGTGATTGATCCAAAAAATATGTCAGAATGTACTAAATTAGTCGAACTAGAGAATGGTAAGGCCTTTGTGGTTCATCCGGGAGAATTTGTTTTAGGAATTACAGAAGAAGTAGTTGGCATAGATAATACTCTATGTGCCAGAATTGACGGTAAAAGTTCAATTGGCAGAATAGGTATTGTAGTTCATTCTACTGCAGGACATGTTAATCCTGGCTGGGAAGGCAAACTAACCTTAGAAATTTCCAATATTGGCAGAATTCCAGTTCTTTTATATCCAGGTATGAGAATCTGTCAGTTAGTATTTGAAAAACTTACTTCAGAAGCTGAAAATTCTTATGAAAAAAAAGGCAAATATGCAGGTCAGTCTGGCCCCCAAGAATCTAAAATCTCTAAAGAAAGTTAAATAATAACAAGAAGAAAAAATGTCAGAAAAATTTAATGTTGAAAGGTTTTTTATTGCTCTGGCGATTGCCAGGTGTTATTAATTATTTATCTAGCCGATGGATCGTTAGATGAGGCTATACAAAGTGGAGAGTTAGAAAAGAATGCTACTTGTTTGGTTTATTGTTATGTTGATTCTGTTTCAATCTCTGGAGCTAAAAAACTCATAGATACTGGTTTTAAAAACGTTTACAGATTAGAGAGTAACTATAAGGCTTGGACAGATGCAGGTTATGAGGGTAGAGAAATAAATTTCTTAAACCGCCCAACTGGACGTTTTTTTATGCTATAATTAGAGTGTTTTGAACACTAAGCTTTTAGCACAATTAAATAGTCAGCAAAAGGCTGCGGTTACTTCAACCGAAGGTCCTGTTTTAATTATTGCTGGTGCTGGTACTGGTAAAACCAAGGTTATTACCACTAAAATTGCTTATCTTATAAATAAAAAACTAGCCAAGCCTGAAGAAATTGTGGCCTTAACTTTTACTGAAAAAGCCGCGTCAGAAATGGAGGAAAGGGTTGATGTTTTAGTTCCTTATGGTTATTCAAATATTTTTATTTCAACTTTTCATTCTTTCGGAGACTATATTCTTCGCAACAATGCGCTTGAGGCAAATTTGGATGACGATTTTCAAATAATGGATGAGTCTCAACAATCTATTTTTATCCGCGATCATTTGTTTGAATTTGAATTAGATTACTTTCGTCCACTTTCTAACCCAACTCGTCATGTTAAAGCCCTGATTAAATTCTTCTCTCGCCTAAAAGATGAAGTTATTTTACCTGAAGAATTTTCTAAATTTGTGAAAAAAGAATATAAAAAAACAGATGAAGAAGCTAAAAAATTTACTGAGCTAGCAAAAGCCTACCAAACTTATGAAGATTTAAAATCCCAAGCTGGTTTAATAGATTATGGAGATCAGGTTGTCAAAACCATTGAACTTTTTAAAAAACATCCAAAAATTTTAAAAGACTATCAAAAACAGTTTAAGTATATTTTAGTCGATGAATTTCAAGATACTAATTATGCTCAAAACGAGCTTTTAAAAATGCTGGCGCATCCGCTAAAGGTGAACCAGCCGAAGGCCCAAAAACCTGTCTCGAACCAAGAGGGCGGGTCAAACATTACAGTAGTTGGTGACGACGACCAATGTTTGCCGGCAGGCTCGCTCATAGATACTCAGTCAGGCAAAAAGAGGATAGAGAACATTAAGAAAGGCGATATTGTCCTTTCTGCTATCGGAAAAGGAAGTATTTATGAAAGCAAGGTTTCTAAAATATTTTCTTCGATTAAGAAAAGCAGGATGATTACCTTTTTGACCAAAAGGGGGTACAAAGTTAAGATTACTGATAATCATAAAATGTTTGCTTTGCTGCCCCAAGAAACTAAGCGTTATTATGTTTATTTAATGCATAAGAAATCACTTGGTTGGCGATTAGGAATTACTAATAATCTTAAAATTAGATTAAAACTTGAAAGATCAGCTGACAAAATCTTGGCTATTAAATCTTGTGAATCAGAAAACGAAGCGCGATATTATGAAACACTTTATGCACTAAAATATGGAATTCCCACCAATTGTTTTAAGGAAAGAGAGGGGCTTTTTATAACCGGTCATTTGCTTGATAATCTCTACAAAGAGCTTGATGTTGAAAAAGGTGTTAGAAATCTAACTAAGTATTTGGGGATCAGTATCAACTATCATAGTTTCTGTTTGGATTCTGTGGAAAGGGGTTCTTCTGTAAGAGTGAAGGTGAGGTTAGAGCTTTGCCAAAGAAAATTCGTAAGCAAGAATAAAAAAATCCTTAGAAACCCTCAAATTCTCCATACGCTTTCGTTAGAAACATCAAATGCTGAGATTATAAATAAACTAGAGAAAAATGGTTTTAATTTAAATAAAGCAAAGAAAGGTAAGAGATTAAGAATTACCTCAACAAATATTAGGAAAATTTCTGATTTGATGGACCAGGTAGCAGATATTACGAACGGTGTCAAAGAATACATTTTTAAGCCAGCTATTCTTAAAAGGAAAAGCCCAGCTTCGTTAATTGTTCCTGCTTCTAATGTTCTAAAAGGATTTATGGTTCCAGTTCTTGTGGGAACTAAAATATTATATGACGAGGTAATTGATGTTAAGGAGAAATTGACAAAAGGAAAAGTTTACGATTTAGAGATAGAAAAAACTCATAATTTTATTGCTAACGGTGTCGTTGTTCATAATTCAATTTTTCGTTTTCGTGGTGCTGCGGTTTCCAATATCCTAGATTTTAAAAAAACTTATCCTAAATCAAAAGAAATAGTATTAACCAAGAACTATCGTTCCAGTCAGGAGATTTTGGATAGATCTTATAATTTAATTCAACATAATAATCCAGATAGGCTAGAGGTTAAATATAAAATCAATAAAAAATTAGAGTCTGATAAAAAAGGACCAGCAATTTCTCATTTGCAGTTTGATAATTTCAAAACAGAGGCTTCTAAAGTTGCTCAAGTTATTAAAGAAAAAATTGAAAAAGAAAAAATTCCAGCTAAGAAAATTGCTATTTTGGTTAGAGCCAATAAAGGTGCTGACGAATTTATGGATGCTTTAAAGCAGGAGGGAATTGCTTATAAATTTTCTGGAGGCTTAGGGCTTTATCAACGTCCTGAAGTTAGAGTTTTAACTTCTTTTATAAATTCTATTACTAACACCAAAGATTCACTTTCTTTTTATCACTTAGCTACTTCGGATATTTATAAAGTTTCACCAGACGAGCTAACTTATATCTCATCTCATTCAAGGCGCAAAAACAAATCATTGCGAGAGATGCTCAAAAGCCTTGAGATAAAACAAGAAAAATATCTTTCTCAAGAGACAGAAAAAAAATTATTAAAAGTTCAGGAAGATTTATCGAATTTTGCTAAAAAAATTCCTTCTCATACAGCCGGTGAGCTTTTATATGAATTTGTTAAAGGAACAGGTTGGTTAAAAAGACTTTTAAAATCGGAAACTCCAGAGGCCGAAGTTAAAATTCAAAATATTGCTAAGTTTTTTGAAAAAATTAACAGTTTCGAGAAAACTTCGTTTGACAAATCTATCCATAAATTTGCCGATTATTTACAAATGCTTTTGGAAGCAGACGATAATCCCAAAACTTCAGATTACGACCCAGACTTAGATGTTGTTAATATTGTTACTATTCATAAATCTAAAGGCTTGGAGTTTGAAGTTGTATTTATGGTTAATTTGTCGCAAGATAAATTCCCTGGTCGCAGACGGGGAGAGCCAATTCCAATTCCCGACAAACTCATCAAGGAATCTTTGCCAGAAGGCGATTATCATATCCAGGAAGAGCGCAGACTTTTCTATGTGGGCATGACTCGGGCCAAAAAAGAACTTTATTTTACTAATTCTCACGATTATGGTGGAGTTAGGGTTGCTAAGCTTTCACAATTTGTGCCAGAAGCGCTTGATCAGCCACAGTTAGCTAAAGAAACTCATAAATTAGCTGCGGCTTTAAAAATTGAGAAATATAAAAAAGTTGAGAAAGAGGAATTACCGGAAAGATTTTTTACCAGAGATGGTCGTTTAAATTTATCACCTCATCAGATAGATGATTATTTATCTTGTCCGTTAAAATTTAAGTATGTAAATATTTTAAAAGTGCCTATTTTGGCACATCACTCCGTTCATTACGGTTCGGCAATTCATGAAGCTATAGCTTTTTATTTTGAAAAAAAACTTAAAAATCGCTCTATTAGTCTAGAAGACTTATGGAATGTTTTTGAAAATACTTGGGTATCAGAGGGCTATATAACGCGTGAGCACGAAGAAGAACGTTTGCGGGAAGGCCGAGAAGCGCTTAGAACATTTTTTAATAAAGAAAAAACAGAGGCAAGACTGCCTTCGAAAATTGAAGAAAAGTTTTCTTTTAATTTAGCAACAGACTCTGGAGTTGTTAGGGTAAACGGTCGTTTTGATATTGTGTATAATGACGAGCAAGGAATTGAGGTTTCAGACTTTAAAACTTCTAAAGTAAATACGCAGGAAGATGCTGATAGGCGGGCCAAACAATCAACTCAGCTTTCGGTTTATGCTCTAGCATGGCTTGAGATGTATGGGGAAAATCCAGATAAAGTGTCGCTTCAGTTTGTAGAGTCAGGTTTGAAGGGGGAGACTCAAAAAACAGAAAAGGATTTTGAGAAATTAAGAAATAAAATAGGAGAAGTGGCGGGCAAAATTAAAGACAGCAAATTTCAGGCAACACCTTCGTGGAGTCAATGCGGAATTTGCGCATTTAGAGATATATGTCCTTATACAGAGACCAAGACATAGGTTTTAAAATCGGTCGACGGCCGATTTTTTAGATGGCGGTTTTTCATCGCCAAAACCGCAGAAAAGATAGAAGCGACACAAAATGACGCTATAAATCGCTGCACTCAAAGCTCTCAAATCAGAACTCCCTTTGGTCAGTTTTGCTCTCATTAGCTCTCGCGATGTTCGCAAAACAGGCAGATTTTCCCTCTCCGACGATACTGTCGGATGGTGCTTCTCGTTTGCAATTTATGGCCGCTATTTTGTGATGCTTCAGTGTTGCTCAAATAAGCCAAAAGGCGTATGGTAAAAATATGAACATGCCCCTTTCAAAAGAACTCGAAGCTTACATAAAAAAATATCCATTATTTAAGAGTTCGTTGAAGCTGTATAACCCTTCAAGGTTTTTAGCTTTGCCTATAATTTCTTTACCACTGAGAAATCAACTTTATCCAGCCCATGAAATTATTGGTTTATTTTATTTTGATAAAAAAATAAAACTTTTTAAGCAGGATTATATCATCAATATTAATAACGGAATCAAATTCATTTCTTATACAGCTATAAAAAGTAACGATCCCAAAAAGGTTAAGCATATAAATGAATTTTTTAATAAATATGGGGTTAATGAAAAAGGAGAAAGAGTCTTTTTCAAAAAAACTAATGGAGAAGATGCACATTATTATAGAAGTTTGAATGAACTTGATCAGCCTTTTAGAGGTGCTGCCGAATTATTGTTAAAAGAGAACAGCATCAATTGGACTTAATAATGAACCCATTGGCTTGTTTTGATACAAGATTTTTTTATTCAAAAATGCTATAATAATTTCAATCATGAGCGAGGGAAAATTACTAACATTAGATAAAGCAAGTCAATGGGCTTCAGGCTTTGTAGATAAAGATATTAGTAAAACAAACATATCTTACCTTGTTCAATACGGAAAGGTTCGCCGGCTTATTAAGGACGGAAAAACATTCGTTTCTATTGATGACTTAAAGAATTACTATAAATCTTTTCACGGACAAAGAGAGGTTTCTTGGAGGAAAAAATTAGGAAATGATTTAGATTGGGGCTTATCCTTTGACCATTTAAGAGAAAAAGATACTACAAAACATGTACATCGTTTACATCCCTACAAAGGGAAGTTTATACCTCAGTTGGTAGAATATTTTATTGATGAGCATCAGAATGACTACAAAAAAGAAGTTTATTTTAAAAAGGGAGATATTATTCTTGATCCATTTGCTGGTTCTGGTACTATGCTTGTTCAAGCTAAAGAGCTTGGCTTACATTCAATAGGAATTGATATTTCGAGATTTAATTCGTTGATATCTCAAGTAAAACTACTCGATTATGATTTTACTAAATTAGAAAAAGAGATAGGACAAGTGATTGAAGCCATAAAAAAGTTTGAAAGCGATAATAAAATTGAAAAATTTGAGTTGGAGCTTTATAAGGAATTATCTATTTTTAATAATAAGTATTTTCCAAGTCCAAAATATAAGTATGAGCTTAATTTAGGCAAGCTTAATGAAAAAATTTCTGCTTTACAAAAAGAAGCCGAATTTAATAAAATATACGACAAACTTATAAAAAAATATGACATCAAGCTTAAACAGAAAAACAATAAGACCTTTTTAGATAAATGGTATTCAGCAAATGTAAGAAGTGAAATTGAGTTTGCTTTTTTTCAACTTAAAAAGATAAAGGATAGGAAAATTAAAAGTGTCATTGCTATTATTCTAAGTAGAACTATTAGGTCATGTAGAGCAACAACACATTCGGATTTAGCTACTCTAAAAGAACCACAACTAACCATTTATTATTGCTATAAACATAAAAAGATTTGTAAGCCAATTTTTTCTATAAAGTATTGGTTTGAGCGTTACGCTAAAGATACAATTAGTAGGTTAAAGGAATATGCGGATTTAAAAAGCGACGCATGTTATTCTACAATTACAGCAGATTCACGAACTGTTAAGATATTTGAAGAAGTTAAGAAAAAAGATGTTAACTTCCATTCTTTATTGTTAAAGAAGAAGATTAAGGGGATGTTCTCGTCTCCTCCATATGTTGGACAAATAAATTATCATGAACAACATGCTTATGCTTATGATTTATTTGGTTTTGATAGAAGGGATGGATTAGAAATAGGGCCTTTATACAAAGGACAGGGACAAGAAGCAAGGAATTCATACATTGAAGGAATATCAGATGTTTTGAATAATTGTAAAAAGTTTTTTTCAAACAATTATAATGTTTTTCTCGTTGCTAATGATAAATATAACCTCTATCCAAAAATAGCAAGAAGATCTGGCATGAAAATTGTTAGAGAATTCAAGCGTCCAGTTCTGAATAGGACAGAAAGAGATAAAAGTCCCTATTCAGAAATAATCTTTCATTTAAAGGAGTTGTAAATGGCCATATCAAGTAAAACAAGGAAAGAAATTTATAGCTTGATTGAATCAGTCATCACAAAATACCTGAAAAAAGCAAACGATAATCATAAGGATAATTCCGGAAATCCGTTTGTTATGGCATTGTTTAAAGACTTTGACCCACTTCTTCATAGAATTCATGGTGCCAAAACTTCTTTAGGTGGAGAAATGGAAAAAATCGCTGAAATTATTGCTAAAGAAGCTTGGGGAAATAATAATGTAAAAAGAAAGATTAATATTGATGTTGAGCTGCCTCGAAATATCTTCCAATGTATAGATACTATTATTAACAACTTAAGTAATGCTAAAAAACTTTCTAGCTATGAAGTCGAGAAAGAATCAATAATTAAAGCTTGTTCTATCCCGTCAAAAACAATAGAAAGACATACTTATGAATTTGATATGGAGCTTTTTGATAACAAAAACAGGTATTATTTGGAGATGAAGGGACCTGATCCTAATACTACCGAGGTCCCAGGTGCTAAAAAAAGATTGTTAACTGCAATGGCAAACGCATACTACAATGGTAAATACAAAAAAGTAGATGCGTTATTCTCTATTTATTATAGCAACACATTCCCCAGGCCTTATAAGAATCCAAAAGTTCTATATTATTTTGATCCAGATGGTGGGCTTTTAGTCCACGATAATTTTTGGAACTTTATTGGCAAGGATAAAAACACATTCTCTGATTTAGTAAAAATATTCAAAGATTACGGTAAAAAGAACAGGCAAAGAATATGGGACGGTTTTTCAAAACTTATCATAAGTAATTAGACATCAATAACGAACTCCGGCTCGTTTTTTAGCTTGGGAACACTATGCTTGTTTGACACTTCTCTGAAAAAGAGACTTCTTTCACAACACCATATTCTGGTTTTCTTGCGAAAACCAGAATATGGTGTTAAGATAAAGCCATGAAGAAAGCAAAACAGTTAGAGATATATTTCAAGGGAGCATCTTCAGAAAGAAGAATAGAAATTCTTTTGCTTCTTAAAAAACATAATAACTTGGATCTCGAAGAAATATCAGGAAAACTTAAATACAACATCAAAACCACTCACGAACATGTTAAAAGATTATTTCAAGCAGGTTTAGTTGATAAAAAAAGAATTTCCAATAGAGTTTCTCATTCTTTGTCGCCTTATGGAAAAATGTTCGTGGATTTTATGAAGAAATTTTGATTTGAGAAATTTTCTGAGCTAATATTTAGTTATGGACAAGAAAATTACATTCACAGAAAAGATATATAAGAAAATATTTGAACTTTTGGAAAAACATCCTGAAGGAATGCGTTGGACTGATTTAGCCAGAGAAGTTAAAGCCTTTGATAAAAGTCTTCATCCAAAAACTATTAATGGTTTAATTTGGAAACTTGTTGAAAAATATCCTGACAAAATTTATAAGCCCCAAAAAGGTCTTTTCCGCTTAACAAAATATAGATAATTCTATGTTAGAATTTAGATATGAATCTAATTAAAACCAATAGTTTTGAGCTAGCAACTTATGCAAGGGGCGATAAGAGCTCTCCAAAACTTGCCTTAGTTTTGCCAGGGATGCTGGATACGAAAGATTATCCTCATATGACCAGTCACGTAGATTTTTTATCTAAAAAAGGTTTTTATGCTGTAAGTTTTGATCCTCCTGCAACATGGGAAAGTCCAGGTGATATTAGTTTGTATAACATAACAAATTATATAAAAACAGTTGAGGAACTTATAGAATATTATGGTAATAGGCCAACGGTAACTATTGGTCATAGTCGAGGAGGAAGTGTAGCAATTCTCTCTGGCATAAAAAACAAATGTGTTACGCACTTTATATCGATAATGGGTAGTTACGCGCCAGGAAGAGGTGTAAAGAAGGAGAATCTTAGACAACCTAAGGAATCATTTAGAGATACCCCGCCTGCAGATAGAGAAAATAAAGTTAGGTTTCTACTACCACCTTTATTTTTTCAGGATGCTTTAAAATATAATGCTCTTGAAGATTTGAAGAAATGTAAAAAGCCAAAGATGTTTTTTTATGGTGAACATGATGATTTAGTCAGCCCGAGGGTTGTAAGAGAGGCTTTTAACGCTTCCTCTGAGCCGAAAGAAATTCATAGCTTAGACTCCGAACATGATTATCGATATCGACCAGAGATTATTTCAGAAGTGAACAATCACATAATTGAATTTTTACATAAATATTTATAATGAATATAGAATATGAAGCTGCATAAATAGTTTTTGATATGAAAAATCCTTTTATTTTCCTCTTTTTATTATCCATTTTTGTAAAAGGAACAATAATGATAAAATTTAATTATGCAATTAACTTTGGAAGTTCTTAAAAAAATTTTAGGTATTTTATTAGTAATTTTAGGCTTACTAATTTTATTTACTCCTTTTACACCAGGTTCTTGGATATTTTTTGTAGGCTTAGAGCTTTTGGGTATTAGGTTGGCTTTTTGGAATAAGTTGAAAGAGAAATTAAATAAAAAGAAAAATAAATAAATTTATGGATATAGAATACGAAGCTACATTTTTAGACATCAATAAAGATAAAATACGTCAAAAGCTTAAAGGAATTGGCGCAGAATTAATAAAACCAGAATTTATGCAAAAAAGGGTGGTTTTTAATTTGCCTGATGATCATCACATAAAAAGTGGTTGGTTAAGAGTTAGAGATGAGGGCGATAAAATAACTCTAAGTTTAAAGTCAGTTATTGCTGGAGACATTAAAACCCAAAAAGAAATTTGCCTGAAAATTGATAATTTTGATAATGCTGTAAAGTTTCTTGAGTGGTTAGGTTATAAAAATAAAGCTTATCAAGAATCAAAGAGGGAGTTTTGGATTTTTGACGATGTTGAAGTAACGATTGATGAGTGGCCGTTCTTAGAACCCTTTGTTGAAATTGAGGGAAAGTCTGAAGAAGAAGTAAAGAAGGTTTCTGAAAAATTAGGTTTTAATTGGCAAGAAGCAAAATTTTGCTCAATAGATTACCTTTATTCTTGGAAATATGGTTTATCCTTGGATAAAATTAATAATCATACCCCAAAAATAGTTTTTGACATGAAAAACCCTTTTATTTTCCAAAAATAGCGTTTTAGGGTAGAATGTTTAATAATGACTCAAGATGGGTTGAAAAATACATATCATTTAAAAAGCGCTGAAGAAGCGCTTTCGATTCTTGGTTCGGAAATAACCGGTCTTTCTGACGAAGAAGCTAAATTAAGATTAGACAAGTTTGGTTTGAATGAAATTTCTTCAAAAGAGAAGAACAATATTTTCATTACTTTTATTAAGCAGTTTAACAGCCCTTTAATTTATATTTTAATGACAGCGGCCGGTATTTCTTATTTATTTGGCAAGATAGTGGATTTTTATGTAATTTTGGTGGTTATTTTAGTTAATGCCATTATTGGTTTTATTCAAGAGTATCAAGCAGAAAAATCTATAGAGGCTTTAAAGAAAATGATTATTTCTACAGCCAAGGTTTACAGAAGTGGTGATTTGGTTGAAGTTGATGCTTCTGAAGTTGTGCCAGGAGATGTTTTGTTTATAGAAGAGGGTGATAAAATACCTGCCGATGCTAGGATAATAGAGCATAAAAATCTTAGAACCCAGGAAGCTTCCCTAACTGGAGAATCTTTCCCTGTTAATAAACATTCCATTGTCTTAACTAAAAATGTTGCCATAGCCGACCAATCAAATATGGTTTGGATGGGAACTTTTGTTGTAGCAGGAGAAGCTAAGGCAGTTGTTACTTCAACCGGGGGCAATACTGAGTTAGGTCAAATTGCAACTTCAATTAAAGACATAAAGCACAAAAAGTGGCATTTTGAAGTTAAAACAAAAAAACTGGCTAAACAATTAGCTTTCATTGCTTTTGGCGGAGCTTCTATTATTTTTCTAGTAGGTTATTTTATTAGAGATTTTTCTTTCCAAGATATATTTTTATTTACTATCGCTTCTTTGGTTTCAGCTATACCAGAGGGGTTGCCGGCGGTTATAACAATTGTTTTGGCTATCGGTGCTCATAGAATGGCCAAAAGAAACGCTATTACCAGAAGCTTGCCAAGTATAGAAACTTTGAGTGTGGTTGATACCATTATTACAGATAAAACAGGTACTTTAACTCAAAACACAATTAATGTGGAGAAGGTAATTTTACCTGGTCAAGAGGAAATAAGGATCTCAGGTGAAGGTTGGAAACCACATGGTGATTTTCATCAAAATCAAGAAATTATTATTCCTTTTGATAATGAGCATCTTTCTAAAATGCTCCACATTATCTGTCTTTGTAATAATGCCAGAGTAATAAGAGAAGAAGATAAAGGAGATGATGAATATAGTATCATTGGAGACCCAACAGAAGCTTCGTTAGTGGTTTTGGCAGAAAAAGCAGGTCTTAAAGAAGAGGTTTTATTAGAACATCAGCAAAAAATAGATGATTTGCCATTTAACTCTGAAAATAAATATCGAGCTTCATTGATAAACTTTTCTAAAGAGAAAAATCATAAGGAATTATATGTAGTTGGGGCTCCTGAATATTTAATAAAAAAATCAACTCGTTTTTTAGAGAAAAACAGATGTAAAAATGCCAGCCAAAAAGATATTAAATTTTTATTAGATAAAGTTGAAGAGCTGGCTAATCAAGGAATGAGAACTGTTGCAGTTGCTTACAAAGAGATGCCCAAGGACATAAAAGATGTTCACGAAGATCAGGTTGATGAATTGACCTTTGCTGGAATAGTTGGTATGAAGGATCCTTTAAGGAGTGAGGCCAAAGACGCTATTGAACGAGCCCAATTAGCTGGAATTAGGGTTATAATGGCTACTGGTGATCATAAAGGTACTGCCTTATCTATTGCTAGAGAAATAGGTTTAACGGTTAAACATGATAAATTAACTAATTCTCCTTATCCTGAGGCTATTGATGAGACAGAGCTTGAAAAACTTTCAGAAAAAGATTTTAAAAATATTGTTAAACATGTTTCTGTTTTTGCTAGACTTACTCCCCAAATGAAATTAAGGATAGCTGATGAACTTCAAAAATCGGGCTCCATAGTAGCTATGACAGGTGACGGTGTTAATGACGCAGCTGCTTTAAAGAAAGCCGATATTGGTATTTCCATGGGTGTAATAGGAACTGATGTGGCTAGAGAGGCTTCTGAAATAGTTTTAGCTGATGATAATTTTTCTTCTATTGTAA
>CAZGIU010000004.1:18003-21891 GCA_964526535.1 uncultured Candidatus Saccharibacteria bacterium
TTTCTTCTAATAAAAATATTTTAATTGGCTTTTTTGTTTCTTTAGTAATGACACTGGCAGTTATTTATTTGCCTTTTTTCCAAAGTATTTTCCAGTTTACCTCACTTACTTTTTCGGAATTTACTTCTATCTTTTTTGTGGCTACTTTAGTGATAATTTTTGGAGAGCTCTATAAACTTTTTTTCTTTAAAAAGAGTAATGTTTAATGAAAATAATTAATCATGACTTAGTTTTAGAAAGTTTTTCAAGGTTTCAATTTTTTGATATAACCAAAGAAATAGAAAATTTTATTAATAGCAACTTGTTGAAGAATGGTCACCTAATTATTTTTTCTAATCACACGACTCTAGCTGTTAGAGTTAATGAAAAAGAAACTGGCATTTTTAAGGATGCCGAGGATTTTTTTTCAAAGTTATTGCCTCATGATAAGTATTATGCTCATAATGATTTTGATATCAGAACTGAAAATCTGGTTTGTGACAAAGAATGTGTAAACGGAGATTCTCACCTCAGGCATTTATTGCTGGGTACTTCAGAAGCCTTAATAGTTGAAGATGGTAAGTTAAAACTTGGAATTTGGCAGAGAGTTTTAGTTATTGAGTTAGATGGACCAAGAAGAAATAGAAAAATATCTTTAAACTTTATGGGGGAATAATATTATGCTACCCAATTCAATTATTTTTAATTTACCGCTCCATATGTGGTTTGGTATATTAGCTTTTGTTTTTTTTGTTTTTGCAAGTTTTTATGGGCTTAGGCTACCTAAAACTTAAACCTTTTTATCACACGAAAGTTTTTTGGAGGATCTTGGTTATTCTGGCAATTTTGCATGCTATTTACGGGCTAAGTATTTATTTCTAATTATTATTTTACTTAACAGCTAAAAGGTAATAAAATTAGTTTTATGGTTGATGAAAAAAATATCATCGAAGTTAAAAATCTTTCAAAGTCTTATGAATCTATCAAGGTTGTTGATTCAATTTCCTTTGAGGTAAAAAGAAAAGAAATATTTGGTATTCTGGGACCCAATGGAGCTGGTAAGACAACAACTTTAGAGATGATAGAAGGCTTAAGACCAATTGACTCAGGAGAAGTTACAGTGGTTGGTTTTAATGCTAAGAAAGATGAATATAAACTTAAAAAAGTTATTGGGATCCAACTTCAATCATCTAGTTTCTTTGATTACTTAACATTGGAAGAGCTTTTAAAAATGTTTGCTAGTCTATATGAAAAAGAAATTGATCCAAAAAAATTGCTCGATGAGGTTGGTCTTGTTAGTAAGTCTAAATCTTATGTAAAAACATTATCTGGCGGTCAAAAACAAAGATTTTCAATTGCTTCGGCTTTAGTTAATGATCCAGAGCTCCTGTTTTTAGATGAGCCAACCACTGGTCTTGATCCCCAAGCTCGTCGCCATTTATGGGATTTAATAAGAAAAATCAGACAAAAAGGCAAAACCATTGTTATTACCACTCATTATATGGATGAGGCTGAAGTTTTATGTGACAGATTAGCTATTATGGACCATGGTAAAATAGTTGAATTAGATACGCCTGATAATTTAATTGATAATTTGCTAAGGAATGGTTTTTCTAAAAAAATAATCAACAAGGGTGCAAATTTAGAAGACGTCTTTATTGACTTAACTGGTAGGAGCTTAAGGGAATGAAAAATTCATATAAACATTTGCTTAAAAGTGCCAAAGCCATTAAGACTATTACTTGGTATGCGGTTAAAATGTTTTATAGAGATAAGGCTGCTATATTCTTTAGTTTATTTATTCCCGTAACGATAATGTCTGTTTTTGGTATTCTAAATTTTGAACAAGCAATCCAGTTTAATCTAGGCATAATTAAAAAAACTGAAACAGAACTTAACCAAAATATAATTAAAAGTTTTGATTCAATAGAAGTTGTTAATTTAAACGTGGGTAGTTATGAAGAAGAAATCGCTGCTCTTAGAAAAGGTGATCGTGAGATGGTTTTAATTTTGCCTGATACTATTACTCCAAATACAAAAAATGAAATAACCATTTTTTATAACGAGGCTCAGAATCCAACTTCAAGACAAACAAATTTAACCATTGTAAGTCAGGTTTTTAATTCAATTAACGATAGTTTGACTAATAGTCCCAAAATTTTTGAGTTAAAAGAAGAGCCGATTGAAACTAAAAATTTAACAGCTATTGATTATGTAATCCCAGGAATTATTGCGATGAGCTTGATGCAGATGAACTTATTTGGTGTTATTGGTGGTATTGTTGCCTGGAGAGATAAGGGGATTCTAAAAAGACTTTTAGCTACACCAGTTAAACCTTCGGTAATACTTTTTAGTCAGGTTGCTACTCGTTTATCTATTTCTTTAATGCAATCAAGCTTACTTTTAGCTATAGGTATTTTTGTTTTTGGCATGAATCTTTCTGGCAGTTTATTGCTTGTCTTACTATTAGCTATTTTAGGGGGAATAATTTTTCTTAATATTGGTTTTACAATATCAGGAATTTCTAACACTCAAAACACCGTTGTAGCAGTGGCCAACTTAGTAATGATGCCTCAAATGTTTTTATCTGGAGTATTTTTTCAACGAGAAGCTTTGCCTGACTTGGTTTTCAGGATAACGGAATTTTTACCACTAACTTATTTGACCGATGCTATGAGGGCAGTTATGATAGAGGGTGCTAACTTAGCCGCCATTAATATTCAACTATATGGGCTTTTGTTTTGGGTTTTAGCTACTTTCTTCTTATCAGTAAAATTCTTTAGATGGGAATGAATTTAAAAATTAAAAAATCCTTCAAGGCTAAAAATTTAAGAATAGCTGTATATCCAGATGGTCGGGTTTTATTGATTCGACCTTATTTTATTTCCGAGAAAAAAGCCCTAACTTTTTTGGAGCTAAAAAAGTCGTGGCTTTTGAAAAATATTAAAAAACAGCAATTAGTAAGAAATTCAATTAAATTTACCAGAAAGGATTATCTTAAAAACAAAGAATTTGCTAGAAAAATTATTTTAAAAAAAATTAATAAATTTAATAAATTTTATAACTTTTCCTTCGAAAGAATTTATATTAGAAACCAAAAAACCAGATGGGGCAGTTGCTCTTCTAAAAGAAATTTAAGTTTTAATTGGAAGCTTATTAAGTTGCCAAAGGATTTAGCTGACTATGTGGTTGTTCATGAGCTTTGTCATTTAAAAGAACTTAATCATTCTCATAATTTTTGGACCCTAGTTTCAAAAGCCATCCCGAACTATAAAGGGCTAAGAAAACAAATAAGAAAGTTCGGATTAAGTCTTTCTTAATAAATAAGTTTAAGTTATTATTTTAAATATGGACAAAGAAAAAAAATATCAAAAAATTAAAGCTTGGGCCAATGGGGCCGAATATAATTTGGGCAAGAAAATAGATAGTGAAATTAAAGAAACTGTCATATTTCTTAATTGTTTAAATTTTAGAACTATTGGTTCATGTGAAGGACATTTGAAATCTGAAAAATTTACCCACGGACCTTATTTAGGTTTTCACTCTAAGTTAACAGAAGAGCTTCTTGATAAAGAGAACAAAGAATGGAAAAAGAGCAGAAAGAAATTAATTGAATTTACGAAAAAAAACGAAAAACTAAGAAAAAAAGCTAGATTAGAAAATATAGAAATCGGAAAGAAAATCATTAATCTTTTGTCAGAATTTTATAAGAGTAGAAGCTCAAATCAGGAAAGAAGGTTATTTGTTCAGTTTATTGGATATTATTTTGGTCCAAGAATTGAATGTCAGGGATCCGAATACTTAGCTTTAGAGAAAAAAGAAATTAGGGTGAAAAAACTTAAAATCTATCAATTAGAGTTTAAAGCTTTTACAAATTTTCTGAAAAGAAAATATTTTAAAAATTAAAAG
>CAZGIU010000005.1:0-19688 GCA_964526535.1 uncultured Candidatus Saccharibacteria bacterium
GCCAATTTTCCTGAGTACATAATATTACCTGTTCGACTTTATTAAACTGATGAACTCTAATAACTCCCTTGGTGTCTTTGCCATAAGTTCCAGCTTCTTTTCTAAAACAAGATGTTATGCCGGAAAACTTTTTAGGTAAGTCTTTCTCCTCTAATAGTTCATTAGCGTGATAATAAACCAAGGAAGCCTCTGAAGTACCCACTAAAAATTGATCTTTCTCATTAACTTCATAGATATCTTCTTTGCCGAAAGGAAAGAAGCCTGCTCCCACTAAAATATCTTCTTTAACCAGAACTGGTACATTCATAACTTCAAAACCATTTTTTCTAACTAAATCCAAAGCATACCTTAAAAGTGCTTGCTCTAGAACTACTAGTTCGTTTTTAAGAATATAAGAACGAGTACCACCAACCTTAACCCCTCTTGATATATCTAAAATATTTAAATCTTCACCCAATCGAACATGGTCTTTAATTGGAAAATTAAATTTTTTTATTTTACCAATATTCTTAAAAGGTCTGTTTTCTTTATCACTTCTACCAATTAAAACTTCGGCTAGTGGTGGATTAGGAATAGCTAGAATTTTTTTATTTAACTCTAGATCCGTCTTAGACAATAAAATTTCTTTGTGACCTATCTTTTCTTTTAAGTCCTTAACTTTTTTAATTACCTTTGAGCTTGGTTTAGCTTTTAAACCAGCCAACAATTTATTTCTTTCAGCTCTTAAGGGTTCGATTTCTAAAATTAATTTTTTTCTTTTTTTATCTAAAAGTAGAACATCATTAATCAGCTTATCAGCGTTATAGCCTTTAGTTTTAATGGCTTTTTTTATCTTACTAGTTTCTTTTTGTAAAAATTCTATTGATAACATCTATTTTTTCTTCTTTCTGGTTGCTGGGAATAAAATAACTTCCCTGATTGATTCATTATTAGTTAGCAACATTATCAGCCTATCAATACCAACCCCTAAACCTGCTGTTGGTGGCATTCCATAGCTTAGAGCCTCAATATAATCATGGTCTATTTCATGTTTCTCGTCTTCAGAATAACGAGTTTGCTCTTTAAAACGATTATATTGATCTTCTGGATCATTTAACTCCGTGAAAGCATTAGTTAACTCTAAACCGCCTATATAAAGCTGAAATCTTTCAATTTTTTCCGGCTCGTCTTCTTTTCTTTTAGCCAAAGGATTAAGCTCAACAGGATAATCTATAACAAAAGTTGGTTCAATTAAATTATTGCGAGTCGTTTCTTTAAAAAGCTCATCAACTGCTTTTCCCCAGGAATCTTTTTTATCCAGAGAAATTTTTAGTTTTTTGCTCTTGATAGCCTTTTTAAGATCATTAATAGTTTTATGTTTTTCAATATCTATTCCTGAGTATTTAAGCACAGTATCCTGATATGAAATTATCTTGAACGGCTTTTTAATGTTTATTTTTTTCCCTTTATACTCTATTTGTCCATTTGGATAAACTGATTTAACAATTGAAATAAACATATCCTCGGTAAACTTCATTAATTGTCTATAATCCGAATAAGCCATATAAAGCTCTAGCATAGTAAATTCAGGGTTATGAGTAGTGTCAACTCCTTCATTTCTGAAATTTTTACCAATTTCATAAACTCTCTCAAAACCACCTACTATTAGTCTTTTAAGGTATAATTCTGGAGCAATTCTTAAAAATAATTTCTCTTTAAGAACATTATGGTTAGTTACAAATGGCTTAGCTAAAGCTCCTCCATACAAAGACTGCAAAGTTGGAGTCTCAACTTCAATAAAATCATGCTCATTAAGATATCTCCTCAAGGAATATAGAATATTGCTTCTGGTTTTAAAAATATTAGCAACTTCTGGGTTAGATAGGGTATCAAGATATCTTTTACGATGTCTTTCTTCTTTATCCTTTAAACCATAAAAAGTTTCTGGAATTGGCCTTAAAGCTTTGCTAATAACCCTAAAAGTTTTTACTTTTAAAGATTTTTCTCCACGCTTAGTAAGATAAATCTCACCACTTACTTCTAAAAAATCTCCTAAATCTAGAAAATCTAGTTGGCTAAAGTTTCTTGCTAAATCATCTTGAGATAAATAAAGCTGAATTTTGCCTGATTCATCCTTTAAGTCCAAAAAAGCTATTTTCCCATGACTTCTAACACTTAGCAAACGACCAACAATAAAAAATAGTTTATTTTTTAATTTATCAAAATTAGTAATAACTTCTGAAATTTTAAAATCTCTTTTTGAAAAAGAGGGATAAGGATTTAATCCTAACTTCCTTAATTTCTTAAGCTTTTCTTTTCTTACTTTAATAAGTTCTTCTTCTCTTGGCATGTGTTTATTATACAGAAAAATATTTTTTTAAAAAACATCCTTTTAAGGATGTTTCTTTGGATTAATGTATTTTTTTAATCTTATAAATTATTCTACCGGCTGGAACCTGAATCTCAACCTCATCACCAATATTTTTATTTAAAAGTGCCTGACCAATGGGTGATTCATTAGATATTTTACCAGATAAAGGATCAGACTCTGTTGAGCCAACAATAATAAATTCATTAAGCTCTCCCTCTATATCAACCGTAACTTTACAACCAACCGATACTTTATCAGAGCAACGATTCTTGTCAGAAATAACCTCACTATTTTTAAGAAGGTGCTCTAGTTCTGCTATTCTACCCTCAATAAAAGCTTGCTTATTTTTAGCTTCTTCATACTCGGAATTTTCTGATAAATCTCCAAATTCTTTAGCTTCTTTAATACGTTGAGAAACTTCTTTTCTTTTATTGGTTTTCAAATCTTCCAATTCTAACTCTAGGGCTTTTTTGCCTTCTTTGGTTAAATATTTCTTTTCCATAAAATCCTTTCTGGCTGAATAAAAAAAGTCTAATTCCTGACTGGCTTAGACCTTTTGGCCTTTTAGTATAAGTATGCTCTAAATTTATATCAAATGAAAAACCAGTTGTCAACGGCTTAAATGTTCAGCAGTTTCAACGGTGTTTTTTATTAAAGTTGCTACTGTAACCGGACCAACGCCACCTGGAACTGGGGTAGCAAAAGCAGCTTTTAAGATAACTTTTTCGAAATCAACATCGCCAACTATTTGACCCTGATATCTCTTTATACCCACATCAATTACTACAGCTTGATTCTTTATCATGTCTTCTTTGATTAACTTCGGACAGCCTGTAGCTGAAATTAGAATATCAGCTCTAAGTGTATGCGAATTCAAATTAGCAGTTGTCTTATGAACTACTGTTAAAGTTGCGTCTTCATTAAGCAACAAAATACTTAGGGGCTTACCAACTATTTCAGACTTACCAACTATCACTACTTCCCTACCTTTTATTGGAATTTGATAATAATGAAGAATATTCATAACAGCTGAAGCAGTAGCGGGTATAATACCATTAGACTGATAAGCTAATTTGCCCCAATTTATAGGATGAAACCCATCAACATCCTTCTGAAAATTAATGCTTTCGATTATTTTTTGTTTATTAAATTTTTTAGGTAAAGGCAATTGGACAATAATACCATGAACTGAGAAGTCATTATTTAATTTTTTAATTTTAGCTAAAACATCTTCTTCTGAAACACTCTCCTTAAATTTATAAATGTTAACAATAACACCCATTTTAATCCCAGCTTTTCTTTTTCTTTCAACATAAATTTCAGATGATTCATCACTACCTATCAAAATAATAGCTAAACAAGGCTTAACACCTTTTTTAAATAGCTCTGATACTTTAAGCTTAACTATCTTTTCTAAGCTTTGCGCAACTTTATTTCCATCTAAAATTTTTTCATTGTTATTTGTTTGCAAAATAATACTCCAATACTTGTCTGGCTACTGGTACTGCATAAATAGAACCCTCGCCACCGCCTTCAACTAAAACAACCAAAGCTATCTCTGGGTTTTCATAAGGGGCAAAAGCCGTAAACCAAGCATGCTGTTTTGAATTATTGGGTCCATATTGAGCCGTACCTGTTTTACCAGCCACAGAAAATGGCAAACTAGCTAATGACTTAGCGCTACCTGATAAAACAGTTTCTCTCATACCTTTTCTAACAACATCTAAAGCTTCTTTTGAAATAAAATCTTTCTTTATTATCTTTGACTTTAATTCTTTAATGGTTTGGTTGTTGTTATCAGTTATTTTTGTAACTAATCTTGGTTTATACATCGTCCCGCCATTTGCAATTGTAGAAAGATAGTTAGCAACTTGCAAAGGAGTAACTAATAAAGCCCCCTGACCTATAGCAAGTTGATAATTATCAGCTGTGTACCAACCTTCATTTTTAACCTGTTTTTTCCAGTCAGGATTAGGAACCAAACCGGTAGCCTCATTATTAAGATCTATGCCTGTCTTTTGACCTAAACCAAAAAGTCTTAAATATTTTTCAAGCCTTGAGGCTCCTAGACCTTTAAAGTTTTCATAACCGCCACCAACATAATAGAAAAAAGTATTAACAGAATCAGCAATAGCCTTATTTACATTAGTTATCCCGTGACCAGATGCTCGCCAATCTTTAAAAACATACTCAATTGAGGGATCATATTGATTTTTGATGATTAAACGACCAATTGAATTTACAGTAGTTGAAGTTGTTATAACTTTTTCTTCCAAACCAGCCGCCGCAATAACAGGTTTAATAGTAGAGCCAGGTTCAAAGGTGCCTGAAACTGCCCTATTGAAAAGTGGTTTTTGAGGATCATTAACTAAAGATTGATAGGTCTCAGATTTTATACCTTTGGCAAAAAGATTGTTATCAAATGAAGGCAAAGAAACCATTCCTAAGATATTACCATTCTGAGGATTAACAGCTATAACTGAACCTGATTTGGCTGCTGAATTTTTTATCGACTCAGCAAGAGCAGTAGTCATTGCCGATTGAAGTCCCTGATCCAAAGACGTTACTATATTATTGCCCATTTTCGATTCTGATTGCTCAGAATCACCTAAAATTCTGACTACTCTACCTTGAGCGTCAACCTCAACCATTCTTTTTCCATTTTGACCTTTTAAATATTCCTCGTAAGATTGCTCTAAACCGCTTTTGCCAATATAGTCATTAACATCATATTTTTCTTTTCTAGATAAATATTCATTCTCGGAAATTCTGCCTATATAACCTAAAACGTGGGCTGAATTTTGATCAAAATATTCCCTAGAAGGAGTTGCCTCAATGACAACTGCAGGAAAGTCCTCATATTTCATTTTTATTTTTAGAGCTGTTTCCTGATTCAAGTTCTCTTTAATTATTTTTGGCTCTAAAAAAACTCTCTCCTTAAGATCGGGTATTAATTTTTTAATTTCTTCTTTATTTATTTCTAAATCAGAAGATAAAGAATCATAAAGATTTTCTCTCTCCTGACTATTTTCTGGTAAATCAAAAGGCTCAATAATAACACTAAAGTTAGCTATATTTTTAACCAGTGGTTTATCCTTGGAATCAAAAATTATTCCTCTTGATGCCCTAACAATCTCATATCTGATTCTATTACCTTTAGACAAATTTAAATAATAGTCTCCCTTAATTAATTGCAAATCAAAAAGTTTAAAACTTATGACCATTAAAACAATAAAACCTAAATAATAAAAAATCTTGGAATTAGTTTTTGTAGAGGTGTTTTCCTGTTGAGAAATATTATCATCGCCCAACATAACATCATCTAAAACTAAATCTTTCCTAGACTTAAAAATTCTTCGTTTCTTATTAGAAACTTCTCCGTCAAAATAACCTGTAAAAAACTTTCTTTTATTCATCTTAATAATTTGGCTCTCGATTGATGTTTTTGAATTTTATCCCAATAATGATTAATAAAGAAATAATATAGTAGCACAAAAACAAAATTACCAATAAACTGAGCAATAAAAAAATTAAAAATGTAATAGATTAAATTAATCTTAAGCTCAGTAAAGTGAGAAATTGAAATTATTAATAAATTATGGAACAAGGTAGCAAAAAGAGTAAACAAAGCTAAAATTAAAACATTAATATTGGTAAAAATAAAACGATGGGCTAAAAACAAAAAAAACAGAATAAGCAAAAAAATAATTATTTCTATACCAAAAACAAAACTAGAGAACAAGCCTAAAAAAACACCTCCCCAAAAAGCTAAATTAAAAATAATTATTTCCGGTAAGATAAAAAGAGAAGCTATAAGCAATGCTAAAAAAACATTTACTTGAGCTCCAAAAAAATTTATATTTGGAAAAAATAAAATTTCTAAAATAAGAGCAATGGCTGATAAAGATAAGATAAAAAAACTCTTCATCTACCTACCCAAAATAACTACTACTTGCTTTACTTCTTCTAAATTAACAAAGGGAACAATTGAAGCTTTTTGAAAAAGACCCTGTTTGTCCTTTTCGACCTCATTAACTTTACCAATTACTAGCCCTTCTGGTATCTCTGATTGAAGATAAGAAGTAATAATAGTATCGTTAATACTTATTTCTTTGTCTTGAGGTATCATTTCCATTGCTAAGCCAGAACCAATCTGCCCCTTAATAACACCTAAAGCCCTGGACTGCTGAACAAAAGCAGAAACTTCAAAATTTGAATCTGTTAATAAAATAATTACAGAATTAAAAGGATTAGTTTCTAAAACCTTGCCGATAAAAAAACCCTCATTAGTTACAGCCATGCCTTTTTTTATGCCGTGATTTTCTCCACGATTAATAACTATAGTCTTAGAAAAACTAGAAGGATTGCGAACAATAACTTCAGCCGCCAACGTTTTTTGAGGAATATTCTCTATAAAACCAAGCTGCTTTCTAAGAACCTGATTTTCTATAGATACTTCTCTTAAAGAACTGTTTTCTAACGTAAGCTTCTTGATCTGATTTTTTAATTCTTCATTCTCTTTTATAAAATCTGATTGACCTGATTTTTTTGCAGCACTGTTTAAATTATTAAAAGTTTTATCTAAGAAAGAAACAATCGGAGAGAGTGAATTAGTTAAAAAACCAGTTATCGGTTTAAAGAAACCAAAAAAAGAACCAATTAAAATAATGGTCGCTATCAAAAAAAAGATTGCAAAGTATTTTAAAAATCTTGATTGATTGTTCAACTTTACCCCTTAAATTTTTGGTGGTTTTTCATATTGAGTTGTAACTAGAACGTCTTTTAAAAGTTCTAAATCTTCTAAAACCAGACCGGCCCCCCTAACAACACAAGTTAAAGGATCATCAGCTATATGTACAGGAATTTTAGTTTGTTCCTGGACTAATTTATCAAGTCCACGCAAAAGAGCACCTCCGCCAGCTAAAATAATACCTTTGTCCATAATATCTCCTACTAATTCAGGTGGAGTTTCCTCAACTGTAGTTTTTATCGAATCAACAATAATCTGAACAGATCGAGAAAGAGCCTGGCGTATTTGTTCATCATTAACAACTACCGTTTTAGGAAGTCCAGTCACTAAATCTCTGCCTCTCATAGCAATTTCAAGTTTTTCTTTGATTGGATAAGCTGAACCAATTTTTACTTTAATTTCCTCAGCAGTCCTAATTCCTAATAGAAGATTAAATTCATCTCTGGCAAATTGAATAATATCTTCATTTAACTCATCACCAGCCACTCTAATTGATTTATTAGCCACAATACCACCTAAAGAAATAACCGCTACCTCTGTAGTCCCGCCACCAATATCAACTATCATTGAACCCTGAGGGTCTTGAACGGCCAACCTAGCCCCTATAGCAGCTGCCATTGGCTCTTCAATTAAATATGCCTGTCGAGCGCCAGCTGACATAGTAGCGTCTTCAACTGCTCTTTTTTCAACCTCAGTTACTCCTGAAGGAATTCCGACAACTACTCTTGGACGAGGGAAAAAAGCAAAAGACTCCTTATGAACTTTTTCTATAAAGTATTTAAGCATCTGCTCAGTAACCTCAAAGTCAGAAACAACTCCATCTACTAAGGGTCTAGTAGCTACAATATTGCCAGGAGTTCGACCAACCATTTTGCGAGCATCCTCACCGATTGCTAATATTTGTTGAGTTCTATTATTAATAGCCACTACCGAAGGCTCATTAATAACTATTCCTTTACCCTTAACATAAACCAAAGTGTTTGCTGTTCCTAAATCTATTCCTATGTCGTGGGAAAAATACCCCAAGATATTATTAATCATCTGATCTCCAAATAAGAAGCTGTATTATAACATGTTATTTAATTTTGTAAAAACTTTATCGTAAGGAATTAACAGAGTTGAATTCTCTAACCTATTCTTTAGTTCAATTTTTTTAAGAGTTTGAGTTTTTTTGCTAATTACTATTCTAACTGGGATACCAAACAAATCTGCGTCTTTAAATTTTTCTGAAGGAGAAACGTCTCTGTCGTCCCATAAAACTTCAAAACCTTTTTTTAGCAAATCTTTATATAATTTTTCTGTTTCTTTTTCCTGATTGTCTAAACTAATTAAATAAACATCATAAGGTGAAATTAACCTGGGCCAGATTATACCGTTTTTATCATGAGAAACCTCAACAATAGAACCCATTACTCTGGCTGGACCAAGACCATAGCAGCCCATAATCATTGGTTTTAATTTGCCATCTTTATCAGTGTATTCAAGCCTAAAGGGCTCTGAAAATTTAGTTTTTAATTTAAATATATTACCAACCTCAATTGCTTTCTCCTGCCTAAAATCTTTACCAACACATTGGGGACATTTATTCTGCTCGTTAATTACCTCTTTGTTAATAGCCACATTACATTTATCACAAATATAAATAATATCTTCTCCAGCCTCAGAAACTGTCTGAAATTCATGAGAATATTTAGAAAAAGTGCCTCCGGAAGCATAAGTAAGATAAGTTTGATATCCTATTCCCAACTCTTGGTAAAGCTCAAGATAAGCAACTTTTACTTTTTCATAATAGTCATCTAAATCTTTTTCGTCAGTGTGGAAAGAATAAAGATCCTTCATGGAAAATTCTCTGCCCCTTAAAAGACCTGATTTGGCTCTCTTCTCATCACGAAATTTAGTCTGAATTTGAAAAAGGTAAAGAGGTAAATCTTTATAAGAAAAAACAAATTTTTTTACTAACGGAGAAATCACTTCTTCATGAGTTGGACCCAGTGCAAGCTCTGTTTTAGTATAAAAACTAGTAAATCTAAAAAGATCATCCATGTCTTGCCAACGACCAGTTTTTTCCCAATTAGACTTTGGCTGAAGGGCTGGTAAAAGCAATTCCTGACCACCTATAATTTCCATTTTTTTTCTAACGATATTTTCTATCTTGCGTAAAACCTTAAGACCCATAGGCAAAAAGGAATAAACTCCAGATTGGAGCTGATCGACAAAACCTCCTTTAACTAATAATTGGTGATTAATTGAAACAGTCTCCTTGGAAATTTCTTTTTGGGTTTTAACAAATAAGTTAGTTCTTTTCATTTTTACATTCCAAACAAATTTTTAATAGAGCTTATGAGATTAAAACGGATAAAATCTTGAGCAGTTATAGCCAACATTAAGAATATCAAAAAACTAAAACCTATTATAGTAACTTTATTTTTAAGTTTATCACTTATTTTTCCACCTTTGATTTTTTCTAGAAGTAACATAAAAATATGTCCTCCATCTAAGGCGGGTATTGGCAATAAATTAAATATAGCCAAGCTAATTGATAAAATAGCCACAAACTGCATTAAATAAGAAAAGCCTAATTGTCTAATTTCATTGGTTATAACAGCCAAACCAACTGGGCCAACAGCATCTTGTCCTATGGTTAATTTAGTAAAAATATTAGCAAAAAAAGTTAGGATACCTGCAATAGTTAAATAACCCAATCTTAATGTTTCTAAAAATCCGGCCACAAAAGACATAAAAATGTTATCAGCCATGGTTATCTGAGTAATAGAAACACCAATTCTAATAACATCTTGACCGGATATTTGCTCTTGGTAAGGAGCCAATTTAAATAGAAGTTCTTTGGAACCTCTCTTAGCAACTATTTCAACTTCCTGATTTAAATTTTTTGAAATTTTCTCAGAAAAATCATCAAGATTTTCAATTTTATCATTATTTATTTTTAATAATTGATCTTTAGGTAAAAGACCTGCCTTATAAGCTGGAGTATTTTCAGAAACCTCCTCTAAATAAACTTTATTAGAAACACCAAGCTGTTTATCCATATCAGGAATTAATGGTTGAAAACCAAAAGCATAAAGACCGGATAAAATAACTATAGTTAAAATAAAATTCATAAAAACACCGGCGCCAATAACTTTTACTTTTGTCAAACTTGACTGAGAAGCTAGACTTTTGGAGCTTTTAGACTCTTCACCGCCTTCACCTAATATTTTTACAAAACCACCAAAAGGTATCCAGTTTATTGAGTAAATAGTTGAGCCTATTTTTTTACCAAAAATTCTAGGCGGATAACCAAAACCAAATTCCTCAACATCCAAGCCGGCTTTTTTGGCAGCTAAAAAATGACCCAGTTCATGAATTATAACAACTAAACCAAAAACAAATAAAAACGAAATTATGAAAAGAATGATATCCAATTAAACGCTCCTTGATGTCATATAACTTGCCCAAGCTCCTAGTAAATTTTTATATTTTGAATCAGGTAAGTAATCTAAATAACCAACAGCTTTTTTAAGATACTTAGAAGCTAATTTTTGAGTTTTATCAATACCCCCCAAACTTTCAACCAAATTAATTGCTTCTTTAATTTCTCTTTTAGTAGCCTTCTTTTTACCTAATATTGAATTTAGTTTTTTCTTTTGACTACTATTGGCCTGCTGATAAGCATACCAAATAATAGTTGTTCTTTTGCCCTCCCTAATATCTGAGCCTATCGGTTTACCAAATTTTTTCTCCTGAGATGTTAAGTCTAAAATATCGTCTTGAAGTTGAAAAGCAACTCCACAATTAAAGCAAAACTGGCTAACAGCTTTAACTAATTTATTGTTGGTGTTTGAAACATTTAAACCAATCATGGCTCCGGCTTTAGCCGCAAAACTGTAAAGCTCACCTGTTTTTTTGGCTGACATGTCTAATATATTTTTTAAAGATAACTCTTTAATTTTCTTTTTTTCATACTGGACATCTAAAGTCTCCCCCTCTATTAATAAAGGAGAAACTCCTTTTTCCATTTCAGAAATAAGAGAAAGTACAAGCTCAGGACTTATATTGTGTTTCTGATAAAGTTGAATAAAAAACCAAACAGACCAAGAATGCTGAATATCGCCCACTAAAACAGCTATATTACGACCATAATTAAGAGCTTCTTTTTCAGAATAACCTTTTTTTCTTGATTCCAGATAGAACTGGGTATGAACAGTTGGTTTGCCCCTTCTAAGATTATCATTATCTATGATATCATCGTGGACTAAGGTCCAGGTATGAAAGAGCTCAACCCCACAAGCAGCTGGCATAGCTTTTTTGGTATCACCCCCGACTGCTCCACAAGAAAAAATTAAGATAGCTGGACGAAGAGCTTTTCCAATAGCAGAGGGGTAATTTAAAGAACCCTCGAAAATGTCATTAGGTTTTAATAATTTATTATAAGAACTTTTAAGTATTAGTTTCTGCACCTGGCTACCAATTTTACTAAGTTCTTTTGTAAAAATAGTTTGTTTATTAATCATTACTTACCAAACCTTCTTTCTCTTTTATTATAATCTAAGATGGCCTTATTTAGATCTTTTTCTTTGAAATCTGGCCAAAGTATATCAGAAAAATAAAGTTCAGCATAAGCAGCCTGCCATAGAAGAAAGTTAGAAAGCCTAGAAACACCACCCGTTCTTATAATAAGATCAGGATCAGGTATATTTTTAGTATAAAGATTCTCACTAATCGATTCTTCAGTTATCTTTTTAATTTTTTTAACAGCTTCTGTTATTTCCTTCCTTGAACCATAATTTAAAGCAACTTGAAGGTTTAAACCGTTGTTATTAGCAAGATAAGATTCTGCTTTTTCTATCTCAGACTTAAGTCCCTTTGGCAGTTGATTAATCTCTCCCAGAAATTTTATTTTAACATTATTCTTCATTAACTCAGGTAGTTCTTCCTTAAGTGCTTTTGATAAAAGAGAGAATAAAATCTTAACTTCAATTTTTGAGCGGTTAATATTTTCAGTTGAAAAAGCATAAACAGTTAAATATTTAAGATCAATTTTACCGGCGTGACGAACAATTCTCCTTAAAGTTTCAACTCCATATTGATGACCCTGATAAGATTTCAATTTATTTTTTTGAGCCCACCTTCTGTTGCCATCCATTATAATAGCTATATGTTTTGGAGTTTTATTCATAGCTTTTTATTTTTTTAATTACTTTATCAATTATAAAATCAGGAGTTGAGGCACCAGCTGTTAAACCAATTTTATTTTTATCTAAAAACCATTTTTTTCTAAGCTCACTTTCTGTTTCAATATGATAAGTTATCACCTTTTTCGAACAAACATCATAAAGTCGAGAAGTATTAGAGGAATGTTTGCCTCCAATTACTATCATTAAATCAACTTTATTAGCTAAATCCTGAGCTGCTAATTGTCTTTTTTCTGTGGCATCACAAATAGTGTTATGAATCCTTGTGTATTTATAATTTAATTTTAAATAATTAGCTAATTCCTCAAATTTTTTAAGATTTTGAGTTGTTTGCGATATTAAGGCTATCTTTTCATCTTTTTTAAAACTGGGTAAGTCTTTAATGTCTTTTACTACTATTGGGTTTTTAGCATAACTTTTTATACCAATAACCTCTGGATGTTTTTTTTCTCCAAAAATAACAATTTTATAACCTTCTTGTTCTAAACTTTCGGCTAATCTATGAACCCTTTTAACAAAAGGACAAGTTGCATCCAATAGATTAAAGCCTTTGTTTTTCAAGCGATTTTCTATCTTTTTTTCTACACCATGAGATCTAATAACAACCTTTTTGGTATTAATATCATTTATTGAATCAACTGAAAAAATATTCTTGGATTCAAGATAACTTGTAAATTGATTATTGTGAATAAGAGGACCGAGGGTGTTTATTTTCTCTTTATCATTACCTTGAGTTATAACCATCTCGGCAGCTCTTTTAACACCGAAGCAAAAACCGGCCTCATCTGCTATTAAAATCTTCATAAGTATATGAATTATTTTACCAATTTTGAATAAAAAAAAGAAGGGATAATCCCTTGTGGTATAAGTTGTTAGGTGTTCGAAAAAGCAAACCCATGTTTAGGACAGCTATATTTATCTGGTAAAGTTATAATGATTCTATCTATTAACATTTGTCTACTATTAATCATCTCGGCAATATCATCATTTGACAAAGTAATATCGTAACAGCCTATTCCTCTTAACATAGAAGTCAAAAATATTCTAGCAAAAGAAATACTATCCAGACAATCATCACCTTGTAAAAGTTCATCAAAATATAAATAAGTGTTACCTAAATTATTACCATGGGATCCAAAAAGATAAACGAAACGCTCATCTTTATTTTGAGACAATTGTCCCACCTCCTCAATTTTAAATTACGCTTAAGTATAAAATTATAACAAAAATATTTTCTATTACAATTTTAGACTAAAGTTTTTTTATTTCTTTAGTAAGTTCTGGCAAAAGCTTTTCTTCGGGTAGTGATTTAAAAATTTTCCCTTTTTTAAAAATAATCCCAGCATTTTTACCGCCAGCAACCCCAATATCTGCTTCTTTGGCCTCACCGGGCCCATTAACAATACAACCCATTACAGCTACCGTTATTTGTTTATCTATGTTCTCAACTAATTTCTCAACTTTATTAGCAAGTCCTATTAAGTCTATTTGAGTTCTACCACAAGTAGGACATGCTATTAAGTTAACACCCCTTTTGCGTAAACCTAAAGATTTGAGAATTTCCCAACCAACTCTAACTTCTTCAACTGGATCTGCTGTTAAAGAAACCCTGATTGTATCACCAATACCTTCAGATAAAAGTATTCCTAAACCAACAGAGCTTTTAATAATGCCTGATTTTGGTGTTCCAGCTTCAGTTATTCCTAAATGAAAAGGATAATCGACTTTTTTAGATAGAATACGATAAGCCTCAACAGTTCTTTTTACATCCGAGGCTTTCATTGAAATAGCAATATCTTTAAAATTATGCTTTTCTAAAAGCTTTATCTCGTACATAGCCGACTCTACCATGGCTTTCGCAGATCGACCATATTTATTTTCTGCTTTTTCCTCCAAAGAGCCAATATTTACCCCAATTCTTATTGGAACTTTTTTTGACTTACAAGCATTTACAACTTCCTTTACTTTATCTTCTGAACCAATGTTACCAGGGTTAATTCTTATCTTGTCAAATCCAGCCTTAACCGCTTCTAACGCATACTTATAATTAAAATGAATATCAGCTACAACTGGGATTGGAGATCCTTTTTTAATCTCCTTTAAACAAGAAGCAGCTTTATCATCTAAAACTGCAATTCTAACTATTTCACATCCCGCATTGGCCAATTTTTTTATTTGGGAAATAACCTCCTTGGGTTTTCTAGTATCAGTGTTGGCCATTGACTGAACTACAATTGGATTTGAACCACCAATTTTAACATTGCCAACTTTTATAGTCTTTGTTCTTCTTCTTTTGATAAAATCAGCCATTAAACTTCTTTTATTTCCTGCTCTTTGGAAGCGACTGCTTCATCAAGCAATTTTATATATTCATCAAGTTTGACTTGAATCTCTTTTTCTTGTTTAAATTTATCATCCTCGGAGATTAACCCGTTTTTTTTATCTTTATCAATGGATTCTACTTCTTCACGCCTCGAATTTCTCATAGCAACTTTTGTATCTTCAGCTTTTTGAGACACTATTTTGATCAACTCGTTTCTTCTTTCTTCATTTAAAGGTGGAATAGCAATCCTAATAATATTACCATCGTTTGTCACTGATAAATTAAGTTCTGATTCTGAAACAGCCTTCTCAGCTAAAGCTAAAACTGATTTATCATAAGGAGAAACAACTATCATTCTAGGCTCTGGCACATTAATAGAAGCCAGTTGCTTTAAGGGCGTTGGATTTCCATAATAATCAACTTTTATATCCTCAACTAAGGCAGGGTTTGCTCTACCAGTTCTTAAAGTTCTTATTTCTTCCTTAAAAAAATCTAAAGTTTTTTTTAGTTTTTCTTCAAAAGAAACTGGACTCATATAATCTCCTATTTAATTTGATACCTTGAGAATCGGCCAATTTTTATATTCTCTCCCAATTTTGCTATGGCCTCTCCCATAAAATCTTCTACTCTTTTTTTATCATCTTTAACATAAACTTGCTTGGTTAAAACAACATCCTCATACCATTTATCAAGCTTACCTTCTGTAATTTTAGCAATAACTTCTTGAGGCTTGCCTTCCTTTTTAAGTTCCTCAGAAATCATTTCTTTTTCTTTTGCTAAAACGTCTTCTGGAATGTCTTCTATGTTAGCATACTGAGGATCCATAGCTGCAATTTGCATGGCTATCTCATTGGCTAAATTCTTAAAATCATCTGTTTTGGCTACAAAATCTGTTTCACAGTTTAACTCGACTAAAGCACCAATTCGACCGCCACCATGAATATAAGAAGCAACTACTCCTTCAGAAGCTTCTTTGTGGGCTCTTTTTTGAGCCTTAGCCAAACCTTTTTTTCTTAAAATTTCAACAGCTTTTTCAAAATTCCCAGAGGCTTCGATTAGAGCTTCTTTGGCCTCCATAATACCAATACCTGTTTTTTCTCTTAGATTTTGGATATCTTTTACTTCGATTTTCATTATTTGTCCTCTTCCTCAGATTTATTTTCCTTATAAGATTCACTTATAGCTTCTTTTACTATATTAGTTAAATACTCTATAGATTTAATAGCATCATCATTGCCAGGAATTACAAAATCAATTAACTCTGGGTTAGCATTAGTATCAACTATAGCAACAGTTTTAGAACCAACTTTTTTAGCTTCTTTAATGGCAATGTGTTCCTTGGGGACATCTACAATAAAGATAACTTCGGGTACCGATTTAAGACCCTCTAAGCCACCAATATTTTTTTCTAATCTTTCAAGTTCTTTTTTTATAACCGCCTGCTCTTTTTTAGAAAATTTTTCTAACTCACCAGATTCTTTTTGTCTCCTAAGATCAACCATTTTTCTGACTTGATTGATTACTGTTGAAAAATTAGTCAAGGTGCCACCCAACCATCTAAAATTTACATAGGGCATATCACAACTTTCAGCTGCCTTTTTAACTATGTCCTGGGCTTGTCTTTTAGTGCCAACAAAAAGCACCTTTTTTCCTTTAGCAGATTCTTTTTTAATGAAATCTATGGCGACTTCAAGTTTTTCAACAGTTTTTTCTAAATCAATAATGTGAATACCTGATTTTTTGGCAAAAATAAAAGGACTCATTTTGGGATGCCACTTTTCTGATTTGTGGCCAAAATGAACCCCAGCCTGCAATAAATCTTTTTGTTCTATTTTCATTTTTTCTCCTTTGCGCTTTTGCGCTCCTCCACATTTTGTTTTTCTTGGGCTTTTTGCTCGATTTTTTCGAGAGGATAAGCCACAAAACGTGTGGGAATTTAATTAATTTGTAATAGAAAGTCTATCAGAAAAAATATTATTTATCAAGACTTTTATGCACTATTTTTCTAAAACAACAAATCTAAACTTATATCCGTTTGATTCTCTTCTTTCTTCTGAAACAATCTTTTTAAATTCTGAATAATCTGGGAAATAAGTATCAGCCTCAAAATCACCTTCAACTAAAGTAAGGTATAATCTATCTGCCATAGATAAAAATTGAGAATAAACAAATCCTCCGCCTATCACAAAAACTTCATCTGTACCTGTCTTCTTTGCTTCCCCTATTGCATCATCAATAGAAGAAACTAGAATAACTCCTTCTGCCTTATAGCTTGGATCATCATTTAAAACTATATTAACTCTATTTGGTAAAGCTCCCTTTGGCAAAGACTCAAAGGTACGAGAACCCATAATAACAGGGTGACCGGAGGTTACTTTTTTAAAATGGACTAAGTCTGCTGGGATATTCCACAATAAATCATTATCTTTCCCAATAGCTCTATTACTTTCAGCAACAGCCGAAATCATACTAATTTTCATGTTTTTCCTTTTTATCCTTATTAACAAAATCCTTCCAACCTTTTGTAACTAAGCCACCAACAACTGCAAGTTCTGCTTTAATGGTTGGGTGAGAATCATAATTTTCCAAAGTTACATGCTCGGGTCTAAATTCATCAATTGTTTTAAAGCCTGTATCTAGTTTAACCTGAGGAAAGGGTTTTGGCTCACGAGATAATTGTTCCTTAACAGCTTCAAAATGATTTTTGTAAATATGAACATCACCAAAAGTATGCACAAACTCACCAACTTTATTACCTGTCACTTGAGCCAATATATGAGCAAGTAAAGCATAGCTTGCAATATTAAATGGAACACCTAAAAATATATCTGCCGATCTTTGATAAAGCTGAAAAGATAATTTACCATCTTTAACATTAACTTGCCACATATTATGACAAATAGGAAATCTACAAGCTTCCTGCGGTTTTGCCATTTCGTAAAGATACTCTGGGTTCCATGCATTCACAAGCGTATTATGAGCATCCGGATCTTTTTTTAATGTATCAACAATCCATTGAACCTGATCTACTCCTCTACCATCCTTTGTTGGCCAATGACGCCACATTTCTCCATAAATATGCCTTAACTCTCCATGCTCTTTTGCAAAATCAGAATCTTGGGCAATTTTTTCTATAAATTCTTCCTTACTCATTTCAGGAAATCCACCTTTTTCGATTTTCTCTCTATATATTCTATATGGGTAATCATCCCAAATATGAACATTTTTATCTACCAAATATTTTATATTTGTCTGTCCTGATAAAAACCAATAAAGCTCCTGAAGTACGCCATTCCAATAAACTTTTTTTGTAGTTAAAAGAGGAAAGCCTTTAGATAAATCAAATCGAATTTGTCTTCCAAAAACAGAATAAGTAACATCACCAGTGCCTTTATCTTCTTGACGAATTCCATTATCAAGAATATCTTGCATTAAATCTAAGTATTGATACTCAGGATGATTTCTTTCCATTTTTCCTCCTTAGACTTGAGTTTCCTTACCTTCAGTTGTTACTCTTCCACCTTGCCATTGTCCACGATATGCATGAGTTTTACCATTAACTTCTGCAAAAAGTACGTGTGCAACACGGGCACCCATTTCTATTTCTACCTCACATGGACCTTCATTTGCAATTGCAAAAGTAAGCTCACCAGAATATCCAGGAGAAGCCTGGGAGGATCTTAAAAAGATTCCCATCCGTTGCATGGTTGTTCTTGGCTTAAAAAAAGCAATTAAGTTATCTGGAATATTAACATTTTCTATGGTTTTAATTAAGTAAAAATCTCCAGGTTTTATTACAACAGATTTCTTTTTACCTTCTTCGTATTTTTCTATACTTTCAATGTCACAAGTCTTTCGTTCTATCTCACCCAAAAAACCATTGCCTTTTATTTTAAATATTTCCCCTAATCTTAAGTCAAAACCAGTTCCCTCTGGTTTATTTAGCTCCCTATCACATAAGTTTTCTACTAATTTTTTTTCATGTACTAGCTTTAATAATTCATCTACTCCTAAAAACATTTCACCTCCTTAATATTTCTTCTGATTTTCTTATCTTATCATTTTTCGAGATTCAAAAAAAGCGCCTTTCGGCGCTTTTTATTACTTTGTCTCTTTCAAAACCTTATCAACATCAACTTTTAAGCCTGGGCCCATAGTAGTAGCTAAAGAAATTCTGCGGATAAATTGACCCTTAGAACCTTGTGGTTTAGCTCTCTTTAAAGCTTCCATAATGGCTGTAAAATTTTCTTCAAGTTTTTCCTCGCCCATAGAAACTTTTCCAAAAGCAGCGTGAATTATACCAAATTTATCATTTCTTAATTCAACTCTACCTTTTTTTAGCTTCTCTACTATCTTTTTAGGGTCATCTGTAACAGTTTCTGTTTTTGGGTTAGGCATTAGACCTTTGGTTCCTAAAACCTTACCAACCTTACCAAATTTTCCCATCATATCTGGAGTTGCAATAACTACATCAAAATCCATAAAACCTTTGGCGATTTTTTCAATTAAATCATCAGAACCAACAATATCGGCTCCACCGTCTTTGGCAGCTTTATCATTTTGAGGACTAACAATAGCGGCAACCCTAACCTGTTTTCCAGTGCCTTGTGGCAAGTCAACCACCATTCTAATGTTTTGATCAGCTTGATCAGTTTTAATCCCAAGTTTAATATGAAGCTCAACAGAAGAATCAAATTTAGTAGTTTGAGTTTTAATAATTAGACCTAGAGCTTCTTTTAGATCGTAATTTTTGTCTTTATCAATTGCTTTAATAACTTCTCGATATTTTTTACCTCTTCTTAAAAGAGGGTCTCTTTTTTTCTGAACCTGAGCTTTCTTTTCTTTCTTAATTTCAGTTTTCTTAGTTTCTTCTTTTACTTCTTTAGTTTCTTTAACTTCTTTCTTCTCAGAGGTTCTTTCTTTCTTTTCTTCTTTTGGAGATTCTATCTTCTCTTCTTTTTTTGTCTTTTCTTCAATCATATTTTATTCCTTAGTGGTACAAATGGACATCTGTCCTCCCACTTCTTAAGTTTAATTAATTATTATTTTTTGCTTATTTTTTCGCTGTGGGCT